>JAUIAZ010000465.1 GCA_030427465.1 Gammaproteobacteria bacterium
GTGCTGCAGCGAGTCGCTCGCTGACCTGACGCACCACAAAATGGCTGACGTCTTCTCCGTACTGTGAGCGCAGTTGCGGCAGTTGCTCAATCTGCAACTGCATGGCAACCAGCCCCTTCCCCTGCCTTTTGGCGCGCTGAAGGCTCTTCTCAAGAGCCAGCTCGAATGCGGGCTGATCCGGAAGGGTTTGTTCATGGCTACCGTCATCGCCAGGGGCTTGCACCTCCCGAAGTCGGGAAAGCTCAAGCTGGGCAGCCGCCAGACGGGTACCCAGAAGATTTGCCTCGCTGAGGGCATTACGTTCACGACGCCGGCTGCGGCTTCGACTGAACAGAAATATCATCAGTAAGGTCAGGGAAAGTACAAAGAAGCAGAGTGCCCAGAATGACCACCGGGCATCATCATAGGTTGGCATGCCTGTTTTCCGTATAAAGCATTTCATGGATAGCGGCACAAGCAGCCCGGGCCATGTCAACGGTTATCATGTTGCCAAGACATGCTTGTGTTTATTCAGAATAGTTCGCTCCTCGCGATATCACCATTCCGTAGCCGGATGCCCGGCAAGGGTAACGGAAAGATAGTTTTCAGGGCTGGCTCAGCGACGCAGGCTGTGACAAAGTATGTTGCAGAAAAAAAACAATGACCGGAATTGATTGCAAAGGAGCGCCCCTTGTCACGCATCCACAATTGTGGATTCTTATCAGCTTCCCTGTTCATCCTGTACAGTTGGTGTATGCCACTATATGCCGCCAGCGGGGTTGATGCAGAACGCCAGATTATCCGTATTGCCCTGGCCAGTGAGCCTCCCTCGCTGAACAGCCTGACGAGTCAGGATCAGTTCGGCTCTTTTATTCTCGGGCATACAAAGGAAGGACTCATGCGCTACAACGCAGAGGGTCAGTTGGAAGGCGCGGTCGCCAGTCACTGGCAGCGCGAGGGGCTGACCTGGCGTTTTACGCTGCGTAAAGGCGCTCGCTGGCACGATGGCCGGCAGGTTCAGGCCGAAGATTTTGTGACCGCCTGGCGCGCAGTGCTCGATCCAAATACCGGGGCACCCAATGCGCATCTGCTCTATCCCATCGCCGGAGCCGAAGGCATCAATCTGCGGCAGGCAGCACCCGAAACCCTGGCAGTCCGGGCGCTGGACGAACGTACTCTTGAGGTCAGACTCAAGGAACCCCTGCCTTACTTTCTGGCACTCACCGCCTATGCCACTTACCTGCCCGTACACCCGGACTATCTTGAGCGCTTTGGTCCGCGATACGCCGCTGAGGCAGATCACCAGGCCTATAACGGCCCCTTCGTGCTGGAAACCTGGGTACACGGGGCCCGCCTGACCATGGAACGCAATCCCTATTACTGGGAACAGGATGCCATTCGTCTGAATGGCATTTACATCGACCATATTACGGCCGACCCGCTGGCGGTCATGAATCTCTTCAGTGACGGCAGCATTGCGATGACCGATATTGGTGTCGATAGTCTCGATCTGTCATTGCGGCGTGGCTTACCCCTGCACCATTACCCGGTCGCCAACCTGTTCTACCTGCGATTCAATTTTGCGGAGGGGCGCTGGACCGCAGACCCGGACCTGCGCCAGGCCATTTTTCTCTCTCTGAATCCGGATGAACTGGTCAACAAGGTCATTGCCCTGCCCGGATTTCAGGTGGCCCGGAGTCTCTTTCCCCGATACATGCGCAGCCAGGGCACCCGCCTCTGGGACTATGCTCCGCCGGAGGTCGTCTTCCCCAATGTGACAAAGGCCCGCGCACATCTTGAGGCATTCATGCAACGCCATGGTCTGACTGAGGTTCCTTCGCTGACCCTGCTCACCTCTGACTCCCCGGGCGCTGCCAAGCAGGCCGAGTATTTCCAGAATGCTCTGAAACTGGCTCTGGGGCTGGACCTCCGGCTGGACAAGCAGATATTCAAACAGCGCCTGGCCAAAGAAAACCAGGGGCTGTTCGACATTGCCATGTCCGGATGGGGCCCTGACTACAACGACCCGATGACCTTTGCCGACCTGTTCGCCTCCTGGAACCCGAACAACCGGGGGCGTTATCTGAATGCCGATTACGACCGCTGGCTGGCAATTGCCCAGACTTCGCAGGTTTCCGCAGAACGGCTCGAGGCCTTTGCCAATCTGCACAGAATTCTGGCTGCCGACCTACCCCTGATACCCCTTTATGAGAACGCGCTGATCTACGTTAAGCACCCGCGACTGCATGGCGTGTTCCGCAGTCGCTTTGGTGCCGATCCGGTGTACCACCGTGCGTGGGTGGAGGCTCCATGATCCGCTACATACTGCAGCGTCTGGCCTACGCACTCATTACCATCTGGTTCGTGGCAACAGCGACTTTCTTTGCCATGCATGCCGTACCGGGTGACCCTCTGAGCAATGAAAAAGCGGTCTCCGAAGAAGTGTTTAAAAATCTGCAGGCACACTATGGTCTCGACAAACCCCTGTGGGAGCAGTACCTGATTTATATGGGTAAGCTTATGCAGGGTGATCTGGGAATCTCCT
>JAUIAZ010000466.1 GCA_030427465.1 Gammaproteobacteria bacterium
CGATTGCCGGAACTCGCCCTTCAGGCCCAGGCGGTTGATCTGATAGCGGATCACAGTGGGGCTGCCAATGATGGTGTCGAGGCGGCGCTTGCTCAGCATCTGTAGCAACTGGACCTCATCCGTCACTTCTGTTTTGCTCAGGTTGTTGTCCTGATCAAAGCGTGTGAAATAGGCTGCCCCCCGCATGACGCCGACGCGCAGGTTCCTGAGGTCTTTGTAGGCATTGATCTGAACCGGGCTGTCGGAAGGCAGGTAAAACACCTTGGGGTCATCCAGCAGGTAACCGGGTTCAATAAATGCCAGGTATTTTTCCCGTTCCGGGCGTTTGAAGACCCCCAGCATCAGATCGGCCTGACCCAGCTCCATGATTTTAAGACAGCGGGCCCAGGGGCAGGGAATCAGGGTGTAACTGAAATTCAGATCTTCAGCCATTTTACGGATGATGTGCAGGTCAACCCCTTCAATACCGGTGTCTGTCTGAATCACCCAGGGAGGTTCCGGGCTGACCGGTATTTTCAGGTGCCATTCGGCCCGGACACTCACACTCAGCATCAGCACCACAAACAGCCATAGCATATTGACCGGATAACGCCCATTGCAGCCTGGTATGTGTCTGTGACTGGACATTGTATCTTTCAATGCTACCCCGCGATTTTGACAGGCTGTCGGTGGTTTCCCCAATGGCCCGGAGAGCTCTTATCGTAACAACCAGGAATCACCTGCTGGCAACTTGTACAGCGGGCCGAACCACCCACCAAAGCCCACCGCGTGATTTCATACTGGTCCCGCCCAATGACACAAGAACCACAGCCCGGGCAGTAGGTTGACTGTCCCTCCGGATCATAGCGGTTACCGGTGTAAACGTAGTGAATCCCTGCATCCAGCGCCAGCTGCCTGGCTATTTGCAGGGTTTTCAGGGGCGTTGGCGAGTGGTCTTGCATTTTCCAGTCCGGGTGAAAAGCGCTGAAATGCCAGGGGACATCAGTGCCTAAATTGTCCCGATACCACTGTACTAAAGCATTGAGCTCAGCATCACTGTCATTTTCTCCCGGAATCAGCAGCGTGGTAACTTCAAGCCATGCGGCGGTTTCCTTGTGAATGTATTTCAGGGTATCCAGCACCGAATCGCGATCGGCGCCACAGATTTTCCGATAAAATTCGCGGTCAAAACTCTTCAGATCGACATTGACGGCGTCCATGGCCTTGAAAAACCGGGCTCTGGGCGCGTCACAAATGTAGGCAGCAGTCACGGCTACGGCAGCGAGGCCCGCTTCATGACAGGCATCCGCTGTATCCTGCGCATACTCCAGAAAAATCACAGGGTCGTTATAGGTAAAAGCGATACTGCGGCACTGCCACTGTTGAGCCGCACTGACCAGCGCTTCGGGAGAGGCGCTTTGGGATAGTGTATCCATCTCCCGGGATTTGGACATATCCCAGTTCTGGCAGAATTTACAGGCGAGATTGCAGCCTGCCGTCCCGAAAGACAGAACCGGTGAACCCGGATAGAAATGATTCAGCGGTTTTTTCTCAATCGGGTCAATGCAGAATCCGCTGGAGTGACCGTAGCTGTACAAGACCACAGCCTGGTTTTCACAGCCCCGCACATAGCACAAGCCACGCTGGCCCTCATGCAGTTTGCGGGCCCTGGGGCAAACGTCGCACTGCACACGGCCATCTGGCAGTTTGTGCCAGTATTTCGTGGGAAAGGCTGTTTGCGGATTCATCCGGCCCCCTTGAGTCACCAGGCTTATGATCCATAATAGAACCATTAGCTGTCCTGTGCACGAGGCGTACAAGCGCCCCGCTGCGACCACAGTCTTCAGCCAAGGAGGCCCGATGTCCTTCCGACCCGCTGCGGTGGCCGGGATGTTTTATCCCGACGACCCGAAGGAACTGAGCACACTGATCCGCGCCCAACTGCAAGGGCGGGGGAAAGATGTGGCGCGTGCAGTTCCGGTGAAAGCTCTGATCGTGCCACATGCCGGACTGATTTATTCTGGCCCCATTGCAGCGTCTGCCTACCGCCTGTTGCAGGCCGCAGATCCGCCCGTTCGGCGCGTGTTACTGCTCGGTCCATCTCACCGGGTAGCCTTCACCGGTATGGCCATCCCTGAACTGGATTGCGAAGCTTTTGACACGCCACTGGGCCGTGTTCCTCTGGACAAACCCTATATGCAAAAAATCTTCGGGGCCGGGTTGGTACAGACGAAATCCGCTGCGCATGCTCTGGAACACAGCCTCGAGGTACAGCTGCCTTTCCTCCAGACCGTTCTGGGTCACTTTGAGCTGGTGCCCGTTGTGGTTGGCGATGCCAGTACCGCGGAAGTTGAGGGCCTGTTAAAAACCGCACTAGAGGAATCAGGAACTCTTATCGTCATCAGCTCGGACCTGAGCCACTATCACCCTTACGAACAGGCCCTTCAGATTGATTCGGAAACCTGCGCGGAAATTACGCAGTTGCACCCGGTTCTCGACGGAGAGCAGGCTTGCGGCTGCCGGGGTGTGAACGGACTGCTGGCTC
>JAUIAZ010000467.1 GCA_030427465.1 Gammaproteobacteria bacterium
CCTGGAAGTAAGTGGCCATGATGCGGTTCACTTCCGCGAAGTGGCTCAGATCGGTCAGAAAGATATTCAGTTTGACGATGTCCTGAAGGCTGCCACCCGCAGCCTCGCAGACCGCTCTGAGGTTTTCGAATACCCGCCGTGCGCGGTCTTCGAAGTTACCCCCTACCATTTCCATGGTTTCGGGATCGAGTGGAATCTGCCCGGACAGGTATACCGTGGAACCAGCCTTGACTGCCTGTGAATAGGTTCCAATGGCCTTGGGCGCCAGTTCCGTCTGGATGATCGATTTGTTCAACATGCGTTCTCCTCTGGGTTGGGCGCCGCCGGCGCCCGACGAAGTTTATTTCACGCGCCCCAAACTACTCACTGCCTTCAGATTACGCAAGCGACGCATGACTCTGGCAAGGTGACTTCTGCCTTGAACCTTGATGACCAGACTGACAACGCTCAGGCGGGCTTCCTGCTCCTCTACACTGATCTTCTCAATATTGGCATCTGCCAGACTGACCGCACTGGCAATCTCTGCAATCACTCCACGTCGGCGGGCCACATTGACTTCCAGTGCCACAGAAAACTCATCCCGGATCTCTTTCGACCAGGAGAGGTGTGTGCAACGTTCAGGGTTGGGCAACAGATCACGGATGCGGTCGCAAGTCTCGGAATGAATCACCAGGCCATCTCCCCCCCCGGTAATACCCACGATGGGGTCGCCGGGAATCGGACGGCAGCAGCGCGCAAACGAAATCAGAGCACCCTCAGTGCCTTCAATCAACAAGGGTTGCGCCGTTTCTGTGGCTTCGGCAGGTACCTCTGCTGATTCACGCGAAGGCTCCATCTGGCCGGAGATCAGCTGCCTGGCCAGGATGAAGGCCATTCGCGTACCCAGACCGATGTCCTCGAACAACTTGTCCAGATTTGGCAGCTGGTTATGGCTGAGTACCCGTTCCAGCTGCTCTTCATTGATGTCTTCTATCCTGCGCCCGAAGTCCGCCAGGTTCTTGGCGAGCAACTTGCGACCAAGGGCGCGGGCTTCATGCTGCTGCTGTTGCTTCAGCTGATAGCGAATGTTACTCCGGGCCCTGGGCGTCACCACAAAGTCCAGCCAGGCCCCCTTGGGCTTGGCGCCGGGCGCGGTGATGATTTCCACGGTCTGCCCGCTTTTCAGGGGCACACTCAACGACCCAAGATGTTTGTTGATGCGACAGGCCACTGCCGAGTTACCGATGTCAGTGTGGATGGCATAGGCGAAGTCCAGCGGCGTGGCGCCACCGGGCAGCTCGAGTATCCGTCCTTTTGGTGTAAACACGTAGATCTCGTCCGAGAACAGGTCCATCTTCACGTGCTCAATGAACTGCAGGGAATCGTCCGCCTGCTCACTCAGCAACATCAGGTTCTGTACCCATTTCTCTGCACGCAGTTGCTGGGTTTCCGTGGTGTCATCACCGCCCTTGTAAACCCAGTGCGCCGCCACGCCGGTGCTGGCAACCTGCTCCATTTCCTCGGTGCGGATCTGCACCTCAATATTGACCTTGGCGCCAAACAGGGTGGTATGCAAAGACTGATAGCCATTGCCTTTGGGCACCGCGATGTAGTCTTTGAAGCGACCGGGCACCGGCTTGAACAGGCTGTGTATCACTCCCAGGATGCGATAGCAGTTGTCCACGGTATCGGTGATGATGCGGAAGCCATAAACATCCATGATGTCGTGGAAGGAACGGCGCTTGCCTTTCATTTTCCGGTAGATGCTGTTCAGGTGCTTCTCCCGCCCGGAAACGCGGCAGGAAATCTGCTTGTCGTTCAGCGCTGACTCCAGGCGTTCGCGGATATCCACGATGATTTCCTGGTGTTCGGAGCGCAGTTTGCGGATCGCCTCCTGGATATAACGGGCCCGCATCGGGTACATGGCCTCAAAGCCTAGATCTTCGAGTTCTATGTACATATTGCGGATACCCAGACGATTGGCAATCGGCGCATAGATGTCCAGCGTTTCGGCAGCAATACGGCGCCTTTTCTCGGGCTTGAGAGGGCCCAGGGTACGCATGTTGTGAAGGCGGTCTGCCAGCTTGACCAGAATCACCCGGATATCCCGGGCCATGGCCAGCGTCATCTTCTGGAAGTTTTCAGCCTGGGCTTCGGCTTTCGAGCGAAATTCGATCTGGGTGAGCTTGCTGACCCCGTCCACCAGTTCGGCGATCTGCTCACCAAACTGTCCGGCGATGGCATCTTTCGGAATACCGGTGTCTTCAATGACATCGTGCAGCATTGCTGCGGAGAGGCACTGGTAGTCGAGCTGCATTTCCGCCAGAACCTGAGCCACTGCCAGCGGGTGTACGATGTAGGGCTCCCCGCTACGACGATACTGACCCTCGTGAGCCTGCTCGGCGTAATAGTAGGCCCGCTTGACCACATTGATCAGGCCCGGTTCAAGATAGGATTTGAGTGATTCTTCCAGCCCTTCGATGGTAGACAAGTTTGAGTCCTGAGAGTCGCCGGAACTCCGGCCCTTACAGTTTAATA
>JAUIAZ010000077.1 GCA_030427465.1 Gammaproteobacteria bacterium
CCAGATGGAAGGCAAGTTGCGTAATGCCGACCAGGGGGCTGGGGGGGGGGAATTTCTGGAACTGTTGGCCGAAGCGGGTTTCCAGCTGAAGCGTCAGGCAGACAGTGCCTCGATGGAGCTGAACAATCTCCAGTTCAGCCAGCAGCGGGGCGAACTTTCCATGGAGGTTCGGGGTAGTTCTCTGGACCAGCTGGATCAATATAAGCAAGCGCTTGGCAAAGCCGGTCTGGAAGCCGGCTTGGGTTCGGCCTTGCGCGAAAGTGATGGGGTGCGGGGTCGCATCACCGTGAAGCGAGGCTGAGATGGGAAAAGACAGTCCAATCGCGCAGACACTGCGTAAAGCCAACGGCTGGTTTCACAGTCTGAGTGGTCGTGACCAGCTTGCCTTGCAGGCGCTTGTCACCGCCCTTGTGATTTTTTGCCTGTATGCACTGGTCTGGCGCCCTTCGGTGGAATACCGGGAACGCTCAGAAGCCGCTGCCGGGCAAGCCTACAGTGACTTGCAGTGGATGGTGAATAATGAGCGCCAGGCCAGGCAACTCGCCCGCAACTCCGGGCAAAGCTCTGGTTCACTGCCGGCGGGACAATCTCTGCTGTCGCTCGTGAGCAGTTCGGCGCGGGGGCAGGGTCTGACTCTTCAGCGTTTTGAGCCGCGAGGTGAAGACAAGGTCAATGTCTGGCTGGACAAAGTAGAGTTTAATCAGCTGATGAAATGGCTGGATGGTCTCAGCAAACAGAATGGTGTCCGGGTCGAGCAAATCAGCGTGGACCGGGCGCAGGAGCCCGGGCGGGTTCAGGCCAGGCTTTCCCTGACGCTTTGAAGGCTCTATGATGGCTTGAGCGCTTTCTGCAATAACAAGAAACACGGAGCCCCAAAAAAACATGACAGACCCAATCGCCGAAATCACTCTGGTCGAACTGGATCACTCCGCATTGGGCGAAGCCAAGTCTTTGCTTTATCATGCTTACCGGCACGAGCCGACTTTCCAGTACCTGTTTGAATCGCGGCGAACCGGTTATGATCAGAGAGTCAGGGCAACCTTGCGGGAAGGGCTGGAATCTCATTTCGCCCAAGGGCAAAGTGCGCTGGGGCTGGTAGATGACGGTGTTCTGGTGGCTGTCGCCTTTATCACTTCTCCTGGCGACCGGGTCGCCATCAGCGATCAGTTTAACTGGCGGATCAAGATGATGCTGACAGCCGGTTTGACCTCTACCCGGCGTTATATTGAATATCACGAAGCGGTTCAGGATTGTTTTCCGGGCGAGCTTCACCACCATCTGCCATTCATGGCGGTGCATCCCAAATACCAGAGTCAGGGGCTTGGGCGTATCCTCATGGATACCATCGAAAACACCTGCCGGGAAACACCGGGTTCTTCCGGAATCGGGCTGGATACAGGCAATGCGCGTTACATTGACTTTTACAAGAAGCTTGGCTTTGAAGAGGTGGGCGAAGTAAGAATGGGCGATGTGACCGAAAAGGTACTCTTCAAGAATCTGAAATAGGAACAACATTCTGGTGGATAGTTTTGATCTGGTCGTAGTCGGAGCGGGTTCCGGTGGCGTCAGGGCGGCGAGGATGTCTGCCGCCATGGGGGCCCGGGTGGCCATTATCGAAGAGCGCTTCATGGGCGGCACCTGCGTTAACGTCGGTTGCGTACCAAAGAAGCTGTTTGTTTATGCCTCTCATTTCTCAGAGTCTTTCGAAGACAGTCAGGGATTTGGCTGGAGTCCGGTGAGCCCGGATTTTGACTGGACCCGACTGGTCGCCAACAAGGATCAGGAAATTGAGAGACTGAACGGCATTTACCGCCGGATGCTCGAAAATACCGGTGTGACCATTTTCGATGGCCGCGGCGTACTGACCGGCCCGAATACGGTCGAGGTCAATGGCGAGACACTCCAGGCCAAACATATTCTGATTGCCACCGGGTCACGGACTACTGAACCAGACCTGCCGGGCAAGGAGTGGGCCTCCACTTCCGACGATCTGTTTTATCTTAAAAAGCTTCCGGCAACTGCCGTCGTTGTAGGAGGGGGTTACATAGCGGTTGAATTCGCCGGCATCCTCGCTGGCCTGGGTGTGAAGACGCATCTTGTGTACCGTGGCCCGAAGGTCCTGAAACGTTTCGATGCTGATATTCAGGCAGCACTGGATGAGGCCATCAGGCACAAAGGGATTGAGTTCCATATGCAGACCAACGTTGCCAGCATCCAGGGCGATGAGACTAACGGCTGCACTTCGGTTACCCTCACGGACGGACAGACGATCCGTGCCCAGCTTGCCATGTTCGCCATTGGTCGTCACCCGTTCGTGCAGGGGCTGGGGCTGGAAACAGCCGGTGTCAGTTTGAGCGAAGGTGGCAGTATTGCCGTGAATGAGAATTATCAGACTAACATTCCATCCATCTACGCCGTGGGTGATGTGATTGATCGGGCTCAGCTGACGCCAGTTGCTTTGGCCGAAGGCATGTATGTTGCGCACCACCTCTTTGGCAAAGGCGGAAAGGCGGTTGATTACGAGCGGATTCCGACTGCGGTATTCAGCCAGCCCAATGTCGGCACGGTCGGGCCCAGTGAAGAGCAAGCCCGCCAGAGATACGGCGAAGTCCGGGTTTACCGGTCTTCTTTCCGGCCATTGAAGAACACCCTTAGCGGTAACCCCGAGAAAACCACCATGAAACTCATCGTTGAAGCCGCTACAGAAAAAGTCATCGCAGCCCATATGGTGGGTCCGGAAGCGGGCGAAATCATTCAGGGCATCGCTGTTGCGATCCGGGCTGGGGCCACCAAGGAGGTATTTGACACCACCATTGGCATTCACCCGACATCGGCGGAAGAATTCGTCACAATGCGCGAGCCATAGAAAAGCGGAAACCTCAGCTTCCCAGCCACTGCAGTAGTTTGGACTGCAGGGCTTTTCTGCGTAAAGGCTTGGCCAGAAAATCATCCATGCCAGCCGCCAGGCACTCCGCTTCAGAACCTGGTTCGGTGTTGGCAGTCAGCGCGATTATCGGGGTGTGATGCCCGGTTCCTTCCAGGGTCCGGATCTCGCGGGTGGTTTCATAACCATCTTTGATGGGCATCTGGCAGTCCATCAGGATGACGTCATAACGCCGGTTCCTCCAGCGGGCCAGAGCGTCTATACCGCTGAAGGACTGATCGCAGCTCAGCCCCAGCTTCTCCAGATAAGCCACGGTGATGCTCATATTGACCGGGTTGTCCTCTACCACCAGAGCCACCTGACCCGCGAGACGGCGTCCCTGTGGTCTGGGCTTCTTCGGGCAGGGTAGTCGAACACTGAAACGGGTGCCCTTGCCATATTCACTGTCGACTGTCACTTCGCCGTGCATGATCCTGACCAGCTGACTCACCAGGGCGAGTCCCAACCCGGCCCCTTCAAAACGTCGGTTGGCGCGCGAGTCTCCGGGCTGGAAGGGTTCAAATATTCGGGCTTTCTGGGCGTCGGTCATGCCTGTACCGGTGTCTGTTACGGTCAGTTCAATGTGTGAGTCCGAGCTTTCATCAGCGGGTAGTCGCGTCAGCGCCACCGTGACCTGGCCGGATTCAGTAAATTTAATGGCGTTATCAACAAGGTGCCGCGCAATCTGCTGGAAGCGCACGGGATCAATCCAGATGGCCTCTTTTGCAATTTCCTCATCTGCTTCCAGTGTCAGGGGAAGGCTCTTGGCATCAGCCTGGGGTTCATACTGATCCAGTACGCTGCGTAGCAGGTTGATCGGATCACTCTCTTCCGGCTGCAGGTGGAATTGCTGGTTTTCCAGGTTGCTGAAGTCGAGAATATCCAGAACCAGTGTGTTGAGCTTGTCACCTGCGTGGCGCGCGGACTCGAGTAACTTTTTCTGGCGGCGGTCCAGTTCGCTGTCACTCATCAGGTTGAGCAATCCCAGAATGCCGTTAACCGGGGTCTTGAGCTCGTGGTTCATCATGGCCAGGAATTCACTCTTGGCCTGGTTCGCTTCCTCCGCCTGTTCCCTTGATTGGGCCAACTGGTGCATGGTGGCAGTCTGCTCGCTTTCATGCTGCTCCAGTGTCTGGGCGAGCACCTCGACGCTGTGGCCCAGTGTCCTGACTTCACTGATACGGGTGTTCAGTTCCGGGATTTCGTACTCCCGCCGCGTCAGGCCCTCGACCTGTCTGGTCAGCTGCTGGATGGGTCGGGCCATCCGGCTGGCCATGGATCGTACCAGTATGACAATCAGCAGAATCAGGAGTGCCGCGACACTCAAAGACTGGGAAATAATGGCGTCCTGACTGTCCTGCAGTGGTCCGTCATCGAGGACAACCTCGACCTTCCCGAGACGTACCGGTTGACGCGAGACAAGGCCCAGCTCGGAAGACCAGCCGAAGGGGTTTTCCAGTTCAACCGTCCCCTGCAGAATATTTGCAGAGAATATACTGGGTTTAGTCATCGGGGAAAGGTCGCGGGGCTTGCCCGAGTCGACCCTGAGTAACTCTTCACCGAACAGGTCATAAACCGTGACGGAGTCGACCCAGGGGTTACTGACCACATTGTCCGCGAGCCGCTGTATGCCGCTCTGATTCCCGGTGAGTACATCGTACTCCAGTGCCGGGGCCAGCTGGTCGGCAATCAATTGGCCACGTAACTGCTGATCCCTGGCGGCTTCTTCGAGCCGGGCATGGGTAAAGAAGGTGACCAGAGCCACGAAAGTGACGGCCGCTGGCAGTAGCCCGAGTATCAGGCTACGCGTGTAAATATTGTAGTCGCGGAACAACGACTTACTCACGGGCAGACTCCTGTTCCACCAATTGGTTTTGAAGTTGCTGAATTGTCGGCAGAATCAGCCCCAGTGAACGCCCGACCTGCTCGTTGAGCATGACGGAAAAATGCCTTCCGTAATCCGGATCAGGTAGCTGTTTCTGCTGCCGGTAGGTGGCCAGTATTTCACTGAGGTTTCTGGCGGTATCGTAAAGGGTGCTGTAGGTGGTACCGAGACTGCCAGCTTTGACGAACGCTTCGTTAGGCCCGACCAGAAAGCGGGATTGGCGATATATGGACAGCAGCAAGGGCTTGATGGTGAGGTTATTGAACAGTTCAGGGTGATAAATGCCGACCAGAGCACCACTGGGTTCAATCGCATCGCTGAGCAGATAGGCCAGCGACTCCGCCTCAATCAGCGGGTAGTTGGTCAGGTGGTAGTCAGTACCGACCTGTTGCCGCGCTTCTTCAAGGTTAGCCCGGCGATATGAGAGAACCCCGATGCGGGTCGTGCCCGGTCGCAGGGCTTTGGCGAGCCGGATCTGGCGCTCCAGCGGTGCGTCGGCATACAGGGCTGACACCCGGTGGTTGCCGGCCTGCTCACGTACAATGGTCTGGAACTGACTGGCGGGAATGAACAGACACAAAATCTGCCGGGGGGGAGCCTCCTGAAGTCTGCCCAAAACGTCTTGCAACGTGCTGGCACCGACCACAATCAGGACGTCCTCCGGGGCAAGCTGATCTATCGTAGAAGGCGTTTCAAAGTTGAGGGCCCACTCAGGTTCCAGAGTCACTCTGAGCGCCTTGTGCAAGGCGTCCAGTCCGTTTTTCCTCGCAGGTTCGATCACGTGCAGCAGGGGCGGGCCGGCTGTTGGCTCCGATGTTACGGGTGCACTGGCTTCCTCCGGCCAGGCTCTGCCGCAGGACAGGGCCCAGAGAGTCAGCAGAACCAGAATCCGGCAGACGAGGTCTGCCGGATGTCTAGAATTGCATCGTGATGCTGCCATACACCTGGTGCTTGTTATCGAGGTTGAATTCGTCAAATATCAACGGTGCATTGCCGAAAAGGTATTCATATTTGAGCGACAGGTCCAGCTCGAGTTTCTCCAGGGCCGGGCGGTAGGCCAGTACCAGATCGGCGCGTTCCCAGTCAAAGTCGTTCAGGTCATCTGCCAGATAGTAGGCAAGGGTACTGCGGAACCTCGGGGACCAGCGATAGACCCAGGAGGCGGAAGCGGTATGGTTGGCGGTCAGGCGGGACTCTATGCCCAGTACACGCTCCAGATCCAGCGTGGTTTCCGTGGTTCCGGTGTACTCCGTATCCTGATCCAGATACCCGTAGGTCAGGCGCAGCTGGTGCTTCGGATGCGGTTTCCAGGCGGTTTCGACTTCAAAGCCGGTGTGGGTAATGTCCAGATTGTTATCTGGCTCGAATGAAAAGTATTGCAGCGGTGCCCCGATCAGGTCGCGCAGGTCATCGCGGAATACCTTGATGTCCAGTTCCAGGGCGTGCTCGGGCAGACTCATGAAATAGCCCACTTCGCGCGAAATGATGCGCTCTTCCTTGAGGCCACCGGGAGAGCGGATGGTGACCGTTCTTGCCTCACTCTCACCATTAATCAGCGGGTCCAGGTTTTCTGCCAGATAACTCCACTCCACAAACTGCTCAAAAGTATCCGGGCTTCGGGTTGCGCTGGACAGGACAAAACGCAGGGACTGGTAGGGGTCTATCAGGTAATTCAGCGCGACCCGGGGTGACAGGGTCGTGCCACTGGCCTTGTTTCTTTCCCACATGGCTCCCGCATTCAGCAGCCATTCCGGCGTAAAGCGATATTCGACGTTCGCAAACAGGCGAAGCAGACTGTTCTGCCCGGCCCCCCCAAAGAACGTGGTGCTGTGATAACTGTCTTCCCGGATGCTGAATCCTGACACGATCCGGAGATCCGGGGATATTCGCAGCGTGTCCTGAACTTCCAGGTCCAGGCGTTTTTCGGAAACGTTTTCATTAATATCGCCACAGACGATGTCGCCGCCGTCCCCGTTGACCACATCATCGATGATCTGCAGGGCGGTCAGGTCTTCCTGTGCCGTTCCCAGATTGGCGCTGCCGCTCTGAATGGCGGTTACCAGGCGGCCAATGGAGGCGGCCGGATTGGAAGAAATCAGCGCATCAATAATTTCGGCCCCATAGGGCGGATTTTGTTGGGCGAGGTTATCCAGATCCTGCGAGAACAGAACCTGAGGGCTGCAGTTTCGCCAGGTCGGCCTGCGCTCACGGCGCTGGATGTAGGCTTGTACATGTATAAAGTGGTTTTCGTTGAAATCATGTTCCCAGCGCAGGGAGGCAAAGCGGTCGCGATCATCCCGGTCGGGAGGGGTGATCTGCCCGTCGTTGGGTCGCATGCGGAATTGGTGATGCCCTGCGTTCAGGCCGGCCTCAAAGCGAAAGCGGTCCGGTTTGCCATCCGGTGTTTGCAGCGCAAAATTGGCTCCGTCCAGGTCAACCCCATCGCGCCATTCACTACCGTCTTCTCGTGTATCGAAACCATCGTCACGGAATCCGTAGCCCGTCAGACGCCAGCTGAACTGGTCATTCACACCACCCAGGCGTGCGGTATACCGTTGGAAATCGTCGCCACTGGTGGTGTAGTGCGCAAGAAAGCCGGGGGTATCAAAAGGGTGTCGGGTGATGATATTGATCGTAGCGAGAAAGGCATTCACGCCATAAGCGGCGGCATTGGGCCCTCGCGTGAACTCGATTCTCTCAATATCTTCCAGTGCGATGGGCAGATTCTGCCAGTCTACGGTAGCCAGGTTGGGTGCATACTGGGAACGGCCGTCAATCAGGACCTGTAAACGCCGTTGCTCGGTTGCGTTGGTTCCGTGATAACTGAGCCGTGTCACATTGGAGAGGGCGGATCCCACCGTGACCCCCGGAACCAGTCTCAGGGCTTCCGGTATGCTCCTGGCGCCGTGCTCCTCAATCATCTGGCGCGTAATGATGGTGACAGATAGAGGCGTTTCGGTTTTTGGCTGGCGCAAGCGCGCCGGAGTCAGCACCTCTGGTATGACGAGCTGTTCGTCACCCGGGAAGCCGGTCCAGGCAAGCAGGTCGGAATCCTGGGCTGCGGCGTTGCCGGCAAGGAACAAAGCAAGGGTAAGGATCAGCTTTCCCTGATCCGGCAATGTACTTCTCATGGATTATTGTTGTTCCTTTAACCATTGATCGTAAGGGTTTTCAGGCGAAACCAGGGGTGAACTCCAACCTTGCATGGCAGATTGCGTCAGTTGTCCCAATGCCCGGATGTGAGCGGGTTGGGCATTCAGAGCAGGAATGTAGCCAAACCGTTTGCCCCCAGCCTCAATGAAGATCTCGCGATTCTCTTCATCGATTTCTTCCAGGGTTTCGAGGCAGTCAGCAGCGAAACCGGGACAGAACACCTGGATGTGCTCGATGCCATCGCGCCCGAGTTGCTCCAGAGTCTTGTCAGTGTATGGCTGTAACCAGGGGTCGCGCCCGAAGCGACTCTGAAACGTCGTGATCAGCTGGTCAGAAGAAAGGTTCAGCTTCTCTCGAATCAGCCGGCTGGTTTTCAGGCACTCACAGTGATAAGGGTCGCCTTTCCTGAAATAGCGCTGGGGAATGCCATGATAGGACAGTACCAGTTTCTGAGGGACGCCATGCTCTGCCTGATAGCGGGTGATCTGATCGGCACAGGCATCAATATAGGCCGGGAAATCGTGATAATGGGTCAGAAAGCGCAGTTCCGGTAACCAGCGCTGCTTCTGCAGGGCATTGCTGACGGCGTCAAAAACAGAGGCAGTGGTGGTGGCCGAGTATTGCGGATACAGAGGCACAACCAGCAGACGCCTTACATTCCGGTTCATCAGATCGGTGATCACCGCTTCCACTGACGGATTGCCGTAGCGCATGGCAAATTCAATGATCACCGGGTCGCTCTGGTTTTCGCTGAATTGCGTGTTAAACAGTGCGCGCAGGGCGACCGTCTGTTCTCGCGTGATATTCACCAGTGGCGCTCCCTGGTTTTGCCAGACGGTCTCGTATTTGGCAGCAGTTTTTTTGGGCCGGAAGCGAAGTATGATGCCGTTCAGGATAAGCCACCAAAGCACCCTTGGAATCTCAACCACGCGGCGATCCCAGAGAAACTCTTTAAGATAGCGGCGCACGGCGCCTGGTTCAGGGGCATCGGGTGAACCCAGGTTGACCAGCAGTATAGCATTGGCCGGGGCTTGATTCGGGGTTTTGCCGAGTCCGTTACGGTCTGTCCAGCTGCTGCTGGCGTGGTCAAAAAGATAATCGGGAGCGTTCATGGGAACCTGTAGGGGTGCGTCCGTGTCTGTTTTGTGGTTTTCAGGCGTTATTGATCTAACTATAGCCATTTTTACTATAACAGCGATACCGAAAAGGGAGGAGTTTTCTGAGGCGCCGCTACGCCCCCTCAAGTTTCAGAGAGGATGAGTAGCTGACACAATCGATCGCTATACTGTAGACATGCTATTCTGCTTGCCCGATCAAGGTTCCGAACCGCATGAAAACTGACCAGCTTATCCAATCTCTGTACCGTCAGGTAACCGAAGTCATCCTGGCCAGGCAGCACCCGGTATCTGGCCTGTTGCCTGCCAGTACCTCAGTGAGTGTACACGGTGATTACCAGGACGCCTGGGTCAGGGATAACGTGTACTCCATTCAATGTGCCTGGGCTTTGTGTCTGGCCTGCCGCCGTCATGGACACGCGCAGCCGGCGGATCGTCTTGAGCAGGCAACCATCAAGCTGATGCGCGGCCTGTTGCGCTCCATGATGCGGCAAGCGCACAAGGTGGAGCGTTTCAAGCACACCCAGCAGCGTCTGGATGCCCTGCACGCCAAGTATGACACCGCAACCGGTGATGAGGTCGTGGCGGATGACGCCTGGGGGCATCTGCAGCTGGATGCAACCAGCCTTTACCTCCTGTCTCTGGCGCAGATGACCTCCTCTGGCCTGAGGATCATTGCGACCTTTGATGAGGTCGACTTCATCCAGAATCTGGTGTACTACACGGCAACAGCTTACCGGACACCCGATTTCGGTATCTGGGAACGCGGTAACAAGATCAATGACGGGAAAACTGAGATCAACGCCAGTTCACTTGGCATGGCCAAGTCGGCGTTGCTGGCCATGGATGGTCTTAACCTGTTTGGCCCCAAGGGGCCCCAGGAAGCCGTGATTCATGTCATTGGCGATGCCATTTCCCACGCGCGAACTGCGCTTGCGGCGCTGCTGCCGCGGGAGTCCCTGTCCAAGGAGGTGGATGCTGCTCTGCTGTCAGTTATCGGCTACCCGGCCTTTGCGGTAGGTGACCCGGTGCGTGTGGAGCGTACCAAGCGGGAAATCCAGGATAAGCTGGCGGGTCGCTATGGCTGCAAGCGGTTCCTGCTTGATGGACACCAGACCGTGCTGGAAGACACCAGTCGTATTCATTATGAGCATTCCGAACTGGTGAACTTTGAGCACATAGAGTCGGAGTGGCCCCTGTTTTTCTGTTACATGTACATCAATGCCCTGTATGAGAAAGATACGGAAAACGTGGAGAACATGCGCCAGAAGCTCGCTGAGCTGACGGTGGAAAAGGAGGGTTTCCAGCTGTTGCCGGAGCTCTACTACGTGCCCAGAGAGAATATTCAGGCGGAAAAAGCTGCACCACACTCTCAGTCACGCACGCCGAATGACAACCTGCCACTGATCTGGGCGCAGAGTCTGTACCTGATCGGGCGCATGCTGGACGATGGTTTGCTCGAGCTGGAGGATCTGGATCCGGTACGATTGCGTCAGCGCCGTACCCGGCTGAGCGACGCCCAGATGGCCCTGGTGGTGCTGGCGGAGAATGACGAGGTCAAACAGCGATTGGCAGAACACGGGATCATCGCAGAAACGCCCGCCGATATCGCACCGCTGCGAATCGTATCCGCACCTCAGTTGGTGGACGTTTTTGCCGAAGTGGGCAAAAACGAGGCGCTCAAGCTGTCGGGCCGCCCCCGACGCAGTCTGCAGAGTCTGAGCACTGCGCAGACTTATCGCATCAATGACGAAGGCTTCCTGTGTTTATCCTGGCTACAGAGCCACGAGACGGATTATCGCCTACGCGATCCGCAACTGCTGGCTTACAAACTGGATCGGGAAGTGGACTATACCCTGAAGCACTGGTTTTACCCGGAAGTCGCCGTATTCACCTTCATGGTAACCGAAGAAATGTGTGCGATGCGGAACAGCGAATTGCTGCTCGACCGCTTGCGGGTATTCCAGTTGCGTACTGAAACCACACGGGTTGGTTACGCCTCCGCGCGGCTGGCCATGCGTGCCTCGCGTGATAACCGGCTGCAGGTGCCTTACTGGGAAGTGCCTGATTTTGAGGTTCGTCGCCTTCAGGCACCGGCGAATATTCCGGAAAATATTCTCAAGCAGTTGCAGCGAATAGCCCGCGAGCCCATGCCCCAGCTTATCCGGGAGGCGCTCAATGAGCACCTGGCCCAGAATCAGGAAGAGCAACTGGCCTTGTATCGCTTTGCCCTCATGCAGGAGAACTGGTGGCTGGCACGCCTCTGCTTCAGCCGACTGGGACGGCATCACCGGGATGTTCCCGAGGCGCTGACTGGGCTGATTGCGCGCCACATCACCCTGGTACTGGGAGGAGAGCGTGATCAGGCACTGGTGATAGACACGGACAACCATGATGAGTCCAGTTTCGCTGACATCCAGCGTCGTCTGGAGGATCCGGTTGAAACGGTTCTCGTCCAGGAAATGCTGATTATCTTCGGGGCTCTGCTCAGAACAGATTCCACGCTGTTTGAAGGGGTCAGAACCATTGAAATACATAATTTCTGGCGGGCCTTGCTGGTTGAGGAAGAAGGCGTGATGGAAATGGGAGTCAGGGAGTTGACGGATCGCCTGGGGGCGCGCTCACCCGGCAGTCTCTATGAGTCGGTCAAAGTGCTGTTGGGCAGTCAGAGTGCCGTTTACAAGCAGGATCTGGCGATGGACTTCGGTCTGGAAGAGTCAGGTCAGCTGCACAGTGAGCAGGAGCAACGCTACACGGCCCTGGATACCGACTGGTTCGAATGGCGACATGCACGTGGCCTGGTTCCCCGGTTCAACAAGAGTTTTCTGCAGGGATTATGGGGCGTGCTGGGAGCCTGTCCTGCCATTGAGTTCACGGATATCAAGGTCGATGAAACCCGGCTCGACAGTGAGCGGGTCAGGAGTTCCATGACGGCAGGTGAAGAGAGCTTCGCGCAGCTGCTGGATGAGCTGATTGGCTATGTTCACCCTCCGTATTACCGTACCGCCTGTGCAGAAGTGCTCCTGGCGGTTTCGCACTTCTGCCGGGAGAATCCGGAGGCGCGTTTCAGCCAGCCCCTGCTGCTGCTCAACCTGTTCGAAAAGGCCGCGTATCGTTGGGCAGATTCCTTGACTAGCATTGCCCCCGACCGGGTGGTCGACGAGTTTCTCGGTCTGTCACCGAAGGGGGTTCAGCGATGGCTGGCTCAGGTCATCGAGGACCTGCTCGCCACCGAGTCGGCTGTGGCGAAAGGCGCTGGTATCTGAGCGCGTACGGACGGCCCCCTGCGGAACTTTGGGGGGCTTGCGTTGTCAAAGTGCCAAAGTCCAGCGGTGACAGGCATGATAAGACAGGGTTTATGGGCATTGGGTGTGTTGGCCGCTCTGGGATTGGGGGCTCTTGTGCTGGCTGCCGGACAGGTGCCTTTGGTTTTTACTCCGCAGCAGATGCTCGGGTGGCAGCCACAGGTTTTTCAGGGCAAAACCCGCTACCAGCTGATACAGCATCAGGGAGAGCAGGCCCTGAAAGCGATGGCAAGGCGCAGCGCTTCAGGTCTTGTGCTGAA
>JAUIAZ010000468.1 GCA_030427465.1 Gammaproteobacteria bacterium
CATTTCCGAGGGCTTCACCCAGGCATCAAACTGAGTTTCGGTGAGCAGTCCCAACCCGAGTGCCGCTTCCTTCAAAGTGCTTCCCTCCTGATGTGCCTTTTTGGCAATCTGCGCCGCCTTGTCATAACCGATGTGCGGGTTCAGCGCAGTTACCAGCATCAGTGATTTTTCCAGCAATGACTGAATTCGCTCGCGGTCAGGCTCAATCCCCCTGGCACAGTGCCTGTTGAAACTGTTCATGCCATCGGCCAGCAGGCGGGTGCTTTGCAAAAAGTTGTGAATAATCATCGGGCGGAAAACATTCAGCTCAAAGTTTCCAGAAGCCCCACCGAAGTTGATGGCGACGTCATTGCCGAAAACCTGGGCACACAGCATGGTCATCGCTTCACTTTGGGTGGGATTTACTTTGCCCGGCATAATGGAAGAGCCGGGTTCATTCGCCGGAATCCGGATCTCTCCAATACCACAGCGGGGACCGCTGGCCAGCCAGCGCACATCATTGGCAATCTTCATAAGACTGGCAGCCAGAGTCTTGAGCGCACCATGCGCATGCACCAGAGCGTCGCAACTGGCGAGCGCTTCAAACTTGTTGGGGGCGGAAACAAAATCCGTTCCGGTCAGCTTGCTGATTTCGTCGGCGACCGCTTCTGCATACCCCTCGGGTGTATTCAGGCCGGTACCCACAGCCGTGCCACCCAACGCCAGTTCTTTCAGGTGAGGCAAGGCATCAGCCAGGTGTCGTCTGCTGTGTAGTAACTGTGAAACCCAGCCCGAAATCTCCTGCCCGAGGGTCAGGGGCGTGGCATCCTGCAAATGAGTCCGGCCAATCTTGACGACATCCTCAAAAGCCGCAGCTTTGTGAGCGAGAATTGCTTGCAGAGCATCCAGTGCCGGCAGAAGTTTGTCCTGCAGGGCCTTCACGGCAGCGACATGCATTGCGGTCGGATAGACATCATTGCTTGACTGGCTCTTGTTGACGTCATCATTCGGGTGTACGAGGCGGCCCTCACCCCGGCTGCCACCCAGAATCTCACTGGCCCGGTTAGCCAAAACCTCATTCAGATTCATGTTCGTCTGAGTGCCAGAACCCGTTTGCCAGACAACCAGGGGAAACTCCTGATCATGCCGGCCAGACAGGATCTCATCTGCAGCCTGCACAATCGCGGACTGTTTGTCCTCTGACAGAAGTCCGAGGCGCTGATTAACGGTGGCCGCCGATTGCTTGACGATGGCGAGCGCCTGGATCAGCTCGCGCGGCTGCTGCTCGCCTGAGATCGCAAAGTTTTCTATTGACCTCTGCGTTTGTGCGCCCCACAGTCTTTCCTCTGGTACTTCTACTTCCCCCAGAGAGTCATGCTCGATACGCTTCGACATTCCTGACCTCCTGTCACTTTGAAACAAACAGATGCGTTTTTGACCTGCCGGTCACCCAAACCGGCCTCAGTCTACCCTCGACTAGCTTAGCGAGTTATCCTGTGACTTCACACCGGGCTATCACATGCACATTGCCCGCCTGGTGACAGAAGAACAACTGCTCGCTTTTCTGGAGACGCGAAATCTTGTCACCCCACACGCTCCGAACGATACCCACCATCCGCAGGGCGGACAAAAAGGATTGGCCGCTGCTGACAGAGATCCTTGCCGATGCCTTCACTGATGACCTGATAGTCAGATGGATAAGTGAGCATCCGGCGTTCCCTCAATACAGCTACTCCGTCAGCCTGCCGGGTTTCGAAAAAATTGGCGGTATGCTGATGGATGATCAGGGACTGGCAGCTTGTCTCTATGTAAAGCCGGGTTACAAAATGCGTAATCCAGCCAGTGCTCCGGTGATCACCCGAGGCCTGCTGCGCTTTGGCCCCGGCCCGCTAATACGTTCACTCAAATTTCTGAACACTATAGCGCAACACCACTATACCCCTGCGCACACCTACGTCTTCGCCATCGGTGCGCGCCGGCAGGCGCACGGCTGCGGTTTGGGATCAGCCTTGATGAAGCATTTCCTCACATCGGTTGCAGATCCGGACCTGCCGGTGTACCTGGAAAACTCTAATCCGGCCAATACGGCTTTTTACCGAAAATTCGGCTTTGAGCCTCAAAAGGCTTTCCGGCCGGGTAACGGCCCCCAACTGGTCGGTATGCTGCGCCCGGCAGAATCACAAACGGCCCTCTGTAACGAAGGCCGTGGATAGCGAACTTAGTGATGACGGCGCTCGGCTTTCAGTGAGTCCAGCCTGCCCTTCTGTTCATCTGTCAATATCTCAAAAAAACCTTTGCGCAGGGAGGCCTTTTGCTGCATTCGCTCACGCACTGTTTCCAGATGGATTTCAATGCGCTCGTTCACGGATGCCATGTAGTCCGCAGAAGCCGGATCCAGATCCTGGAAAGGCCCGCCTCTGCGGCGCTCAGGCGAGTCCCCTTTTCTCTCTTCAACGCTTGAAAGAAGCACTTCCAGTTGCGCGTTTTGTGCTTCGCTGAATTCCAGCTTG
>JAUIAZ010000078.1 GCA_030427465.1 Gammaproteobacteria bacterium
ACGGAGTAAGAATGCTCCTTGTACTGCACATGGTAATCAATATTCACCTTGACCGGTTTGATGTCCCGATACTGGAAGGAATGGCTTGGTAAAGGCTTGAGCGCGGGTTTATCCAACGCCTCAAAAGTGGACCGACGACAACCGGGCAACTGCTTGAAGGGTCTGCTGTTCAGGTCCTCAAGCAGCGTTCGGATGCACCGGTT
Organism: Gammaproteobacteria bacterium; assembly: GCA_030427465.1. Taxonomy (GTDB): domain Bacteria; phylum Pseudomonadota; class Gammaproteobacteria; order Pseudomonadales; family Oleiphilaceae; genus JADJWY01. The sequence continues at coordinate 204 of JAUIAZ010000078.1, forward strand.
CAGCTCTGCCAGAGAGAAGAAGGTCTGATGGCGCAGACGGGCCAGGACCCAGCGTTCCACCACCTGGACTGCTACCTCTGCCTTGGCTTTATCTTTGGGCTTGTAAGGCCGTGCCGGTACAACAGCGACCTGATAGTGTTCAGCCCATTGCTGGTAGCTTGGGTTGAGATCCGGGTCATAGCGGCAGGCCTTGCTGACCCCGCTGCGCAGGTTATCCGGCACGATCATATCGGTGCAGCCGCCATAGAAGTCCAGCATCCGGACATGGCTGGCCAGCCAGTCTGGAAGTGACTGTGACCAGGTTGCTTCCGCATAGGTGTAGTTGGAGGCCCCCAGTGCCGCGACAAAGATCTGGGCGTCCCGTATTTCACCGGTACCGGCATTAATCACCGGAACAGTGGCGCCAGCATAGTCCACGAAGCATTTTTCACCTGCTTTGTGATGCTGGCGCATAGAACGCTTCTGAACCTTACTCCATCGCCGATAGCGCTCACAGAACTGCGAGTAGCTGTAGCAGCGGTTCGGATACTGCTGGGTGTACTCCTCCCACAACAGTTGCTTGGTCATGTGGGCGCGCTTGAGTTCCTGGTGGATTTGCGGCCAGTCAGGGATCTGGAAGCGCCGGGAGCTGGAGGTGTCTGCCGCCGGGTAAAAGAGTGCGGCCAGTTGGTTGTCATCCAGATCATCCGGCAGCGGCCAGTGAAGGCCCAGGTCCGTTGCTTTGCTCAGGAGCTTCTGGATGCTGCCAACGCTGAGCTTTGTACTGCTGCTGATTTCCCGGATGGAAAGACCAGCAGCCAGGCGAAGCCGGAGAACGTCTCGAATTTTACGCATCTTGATTCTCTGTGCTGGCATGCCCCCTCCAAAAGGTAGGGAGATTACCAAATACGTTTGAGTTTCAATGCGTTGGGAGGAATTCTGGTTTAACGTGAACAGTGATTCCGGGATGGTGAACAGCGATTCCGGAAAATCGCCCAAAAGTGTTCACGTTCACCCGGAATGGGTGTTCACGTTGGCCCAGAATAGGTGTTCACGTTAAACCGGAATAGGCGTTCACGTTGGGCCGGAATACGCAACCAGGGGCTATCCCCAAGATAGCAATAGCACATTTGCCATACGCCCAATCTCGGCGTACTATAGTGCGCATTATAAATGCGCATTCAGGAGTATAGAGATGGGCTTACCCTTCGACCAAAATGCACCCAAGAAGCCGACAAATCTTACAATCAATAGTGACTTGCTCGAGAAGGCTAGGGCTGAAAAAATAAATCTTTCGGCAACCCTTGAGCAAGCGCTCGTTCAGCAGCTCCGGAAAACCGAGCGAGAAAGGTGGAAGGCTGATAACCGCGAGGCCATTAAAGCTTTGAACGAGCTTGCAGAAAAAAACGGTCTCTTTTCCGACTCATTCAGGGAGTTTTGATGAGCCAGTTTTGGATCTACATGAATAATGACAAGAAAACCAAACCGACCTATCCCTACTTCCTTAATGTGCAAAATGATCTATTAGAAGAACTCAACTCAAGGGTTGTAATACCACTTTCACCTTTGAAATCCGTCAACCATAGGGATGCAAAAAGATTATGTCCCATAATAAACATCGAAGGTAAAGACTGCGTCCTCCTGACCCATCAAATTACTACGGTCCCAAAGTCCATTTTGAAAACTGCATTGACTGACCTGAAGGAGTTTCGCCCAGAAATAATAGCTTCGCTAGATATGCTGATTACTGGCATATAGTGCTTTGATAACCTGAATTCGTGTGAGTCTGTTTTTCTAACTTCACAAGTTCTGCTATTAATTCTGTACGGTCATTTTGTGGCCCTAAAAAGCTGGGACGGCTCATTGTGAGAAGCAGACTATGCTGCATCGAGTTTCAATTTATGTACATTGCCAAGATCCGTAGATTGCCGTACTTGCCACAGGTCATAATTATCCTGCATAGCAAGCCAGCTCTCTGCGCTACGGCCAAGGGCTACAGACAGGCGCAGTGCCATTTCAGGACTAATTCCACTTTGCCCTTTGATAACTCTGTTAAGCGTTGAAGCCGAAACATCAAGGCTCTTTGCCAACGATCTTGTGCTCATGCCGAAGGGCTCGAGATAGGTCGCAAAAATAAACTCACCCGGATGCGGGGGATTATGCATAGACATCAGTGATAATCCTCATAGTTTAAGATATATACATTGCCCTCCGAGAACTCGAAGGTCAGTCTCCAGTTACCGTTAACCGTAATTGACCAAATTCCTTTACGACTTCCTTTCAACTGGTGTAGCCGGTAGCCTGGGATATCCAAGTCATCGATCACCTTTGCAGTATCCAAAGCAGCAAGCTGCATTCGCAGCTTTTTGGCGTGATCAGCCTGAATCCCTTTCGTCTTACCCGTCAGGTAAAACTTTTCAAGGCCTTTGTGTTTAAAAGATTTGATCATTTAATGATTGTGCCGCGTTGCGCAACACAATTCAACCAGCATCGCAAGGAAATAGACATAAGCAAACTAAAGCAGACATGACGGCGTCGACCATCTCGAAATGAGCTCATTGTGAGAAGCAGTCTCTTTAATGCAGCTTGCTGGATATAAGCCGATTCAGGCTGACGCCAGCCTCGGCCGCTTGAATAGCCAGCGCCCTATGAGTTTCAGGGGGCACTCTGACCATAAATTTCCCGCTGTATTTTTTAACGGAAAGTGGTTCTGGAACTTCTTCTTGTTCTGACTGAAGATCGCCGACGCATTCGGCAACCAGTTTTCTGATGCCTTTCAGAGCCTTTTCAGGGGTTCGCTCTAGCCAACTCAAGCTTGGGAATTCTACGCACAGGCCAACGTACTCTTGATCATCTTCTGACCATGTCACTCGGTAGGTGTATTTATCGAATATGTTAGCCATTGTTACCCTCCAGACGATCTATTGCCTGTAATACCTGCTTTACCTGATACGCTTTTGCCTTACCCTTTGCATTTTGAATGTTTACTCTTGGGTCGCCTATCCAAGGCGTTTTATATACCCGATGACTCGAACCCGATTGCCTTGGTTTGCCGAAATATTCGTCACAGACTTTACAAAGATCAGAGAACCTCACATTTTTTCGGATTCTCTTTCATTGCATCTATGATTTGATCAAGTTTAGCCATAAAATATATGGTATCAATTATGATACTAAAGTCAACTTGAGTGAAGGAAACAAGAAGAGTTGGTTTTTTTGCAGAAAGCTCCGAATCTAAGACGGAAGCCTAGAAGTCCGCTACCGAATCAGAACAGCCCAAAGTTTAGTCCATACTCAGCCAAGAAAAACGTCTGCTCGCGACAAGTTGCGGCCCCTCGAGTTTTGATGACTTATCAAAGGCTACCTCCCCCCAAAAGTCTCCAAATATTCTGCGGGTATTACGATTTCGCCGAATATCCCATAAAAGCCCGGCAACAGCACAACCGAAAGCACCAGCCCCATCGCACAGATACCATAGGCCATCGAAGTTCTGCGGGCATCAGCAATCTGATTTCTCGCCAGCCAGTGAAACTCAGAAGCCAGATGCACAAATATCGCAGTCACCGCCAGGAAATAGTAGGGAACAAAAAAGAAGTAGCATGGATGCGCATAGAAACCGGCAATGCAATAGTAGATATTGGTGTCCAGCCCCGCGATGTGGCGGCCGAAAAGTACGGCGCCTGCATGATTGAGCAGAAAGAACGCGAGGTATAAACCAGATGCTGCCTGGGCTTTTTCCAGAAAGCCATGTCGCTGGCCTCTGCGCTTCCACACGAAGTAAAGGCCACTACAAACCTGGAACACAATGAACAGAAACAGCAGAGGCTCAAACAGAGCGTGGCGGTGAAAGCGATGCAGCATGGCCAACTCCTTTTGGCATTGATTTTTCTTCAGTTGACGCAGCTCAGACGTCTGTTAGCCTACGGGCAGTCGATTGGTGCGCAAAACCTGAGTTGAACCTGCCAAACGCTCTTACATAAAACACAGCAAGGGGAATCCCGCTTTGAACATACACTATTTCGGAAAACTGACACTGGTCGCTGCCACCGCTTTACTGATCAGCGCCTGCGCCCAGGAAAAGAGCGACAAAGCGTCGTCCGCTCAGGAAACCACCCTCAATCTGGAAAGTCAGGAAAGCAAGGCCGCGTACGCCGTAGGCGTCTCCTCTGGCATGGCCATGGCACAGAACCTGGCAACGCTCGAGGGCACCAGTATATCGCTGGACAAGGAAATTCTTATCCAGGCATTCGCTGATGGTCTCAACGATGAATCCCGCTTTGATCAGGAAACCATGCAGCAGGTCATGAATGATTTTCGCCAGCAAATGAGTGTTGCCATGCAGGAGAAACAGAAGCAGGAGCAAGCCGCTCAGGCCGAAGTGGCAGCAGAGAACCTGGTAAAAGGGACTGAGTTCCTGGAGCAGAACAAGCAGAAAGAAGATGTAGTGACACTGCCTTCGGGGCTGCAATACAAGGTGCTGGAGGCGGGTGAAGGGACTTCGCCGGCTGCCACCGATCGCGTGAAAGTACACTATCGTGGCACCCTGATTGATGGCTCGCAGTTCGATTCATCCTATGATCGTGGACAACCGGCGACCTTCGGTGTGAATCAGGTAATCAGTGGCTGGACCGAAGCCTTGCAACTGATGAAAGAAGGCGCGAAGTGGGAGTTGTACATTCCGGCCGAGCTGGCCTATGGATCAATTTCTCGACCGAGTATCCCCGGCAACTCAGTATTACTCTTCACTGTAGAGCTGCTGGAAGTAGTCACGCCCTAAATTAATGGGGGGCTGATACGCCCCCTAGCGCGGCGCATATTCGAACACGTCTGAATGAATCTGTGCCGCCCCCAACCCTTTTTTCTCCAGTTCATCACTTAGCGCATATACCATAGCCGGTGAGCCGCTGATAAAAGCCTGGGCGGTCGGCCAGTCGAGATTGGCCATACCGATCACCCGCAAAAGTTCGTGATGATGGCCCTGCCATTCATTGTCAGAGAGATCACCGCTGACGGTATGACAATACAGGTTAGGGTCGTCTTCCCAGCCGCTCAGGGTTGGCAAGGCATAAAATTCGGCTGTCTTGCGTACCCCCCAGAAAAGGTGAATATCACCGAGGTAACCGCTGGCTCTGAGCCACTCGTAGAGTGACTTCATCTGGGCAAAACCAGTACCGGCAGCGGCCAGAATCACCGGCCCCCTGGGCGCTTCCGCCAGAAAAGCCTTGCCCATGGGCAGGCGAACCCTGACCGTACTGTTGGCCTGCAAAGCCTCCAGAATCTTTTCCGCACTCTCGTGACCGGGTACCACCTGAATGTGCAGTTCGAAAGACCGCTTGCCCGGTGCGCTGGCCAACGAAAAGAAAGCCCCTTCCTGCCCATCAATCAAGAGTTGCACATATTGTCCGGCATGAAACTCCGGCAGTTTGCCCGCAGGCGCTTCCAAAGTGACACCAAACACAGAACCACTCCAGGCCGTGATCGACTCAATGCGGCAGGTCAGCTCCACCGGTTCGATAAAATGGGCGGGTTTCAGATCTGGCATAGTAATCTCGCAATCGTCTTTGGGAATACACTGACACAATAGCACAAGCGCTTGATCTGCCTGGCTATTGGTCCTTGAAAGGCTACTCGGGTAACGCGCCTTGTCGGGCATCTCGCCGGCCACCCAGTCGGCGGTGCAGATATGGCACACGCCGTTACGGCAAGCATGAGGGACGCGATAGCCGTGCCGTCTCAGGCTGTCCAGCAGGGTTTCGGCTTCATGGCATTCGATACGGGCCATGAGCGGATGTATCGTCAGGGTTGGCAAGACCTACTTTCCGGCTTTCGGATGACCGGATGGATTGCCGTTTGGTTCCAGGCCCAGGGAATCCCAGAGTTCATCGACACGGTTTTTGACCTGTTCATCCATATGAATCACCCGCCCCCATTCACGCTGGGTTTCTCCCGGCCATTTGGCGGTGGCATCCATTCCCATCTTTGAACCCAGGCCGGAAACCGGCGAGGCAAAGTCGAGGTAGTCGATGGGCGTGTTTGGCACCATCACGGTATCTCGCTCAGGGTCCATTCGGGTGGTGATGGCCCAGATCACATCGTTCCAGTCACGTGCGTTCACATCATCGTCAGTGACGATGACGAACTTGGTATACATGAACTGACGCAGGAAAGACCACACGCCCATCATCACGCGCTTGGCATGACCCGGATACTGTTTCTTCATGGTCACCACGGCCATGCGGTAGGAGCAACCTTCCGGCGGCAGGTAGAAATCCTGAATTTCCGGGAACTGTTTCTGCAGAATCGGAATGAACACTTCGTTCAGCGCCAGGCCCAGAATTGCCGGTTCATCCGGCGGTCGTCCGGTATAGGTACTGTGATAGATCGGGTCTTTGCGATGGGTAATGCGTTTAACGGTAAACACCGGGAAGCGGTCTACCTCGTTGTAATAACCAGTGTGATCACCAAAGGGGCCTTCATCAGCCATGTCTTCGGGGTAGATAAAGCCTTCCAGCACAAATTCGGCACTCGCCGGTACCTGCAGATCATTGCTGATACAACGCGCCAGTTCCGTGCGGTTACCACGCAACAGCCCCGCAAAAGCGTATTCAGAGAGGCTGTCGGGAACCGGCGTCACCGCTCCCAGAATCGTGGCTGGGTCAGCACCCAGTGCCACGCTGACCGGAAAGGGTTCACCCGGGTGGGTTTCCTGCCATTCCCGGAAATCGAGTGCGCCCCCCCGATGGGAGAGCCAACGCATGATCAGGCGATTACGGCCAATGAGCTGCTGCCGGTAGATACCGAGATTCTGTCGCGCCTTATTCGGACCACGGGTAATGACGAGGGGCCAGGTAATCAATGGGCCTGCGTCGCCGGGCCAACAGGTCTGGATGGGCAGACGGTTGAGGTCAACGTCGTTTTCCTCAATCACGACGTCCTGGCAGGGCGCCTTGCGAACTTCTTTGGGGTTCATGGACATGACCTGCCTGAAGATCGGCAGCTTGCTCATGGCATCACGAAAGCCTTTTGGGGGATCAGGCTCTTTCAGAAAAGCGAGCAGCTTGCCCACTTCGCGCAGCGCGGACAGAGAGTCTTCACCCATGCCATAAGCCACCCGCTCGGGCGTACCGAAAAGATTGGCGAGCACAGGGATGTTATAACCTTTGGGATTTTCAAACAGAATTGCCGGCCCCCCGCGACGCAGGGTGCGATCAGCAATTTCTGTCATTTCGAGTTTGGGGTCGATCGCCGTGGTGATACGCTTGAGTTCCCCACGGCGCTCCAGCTCACCGATAAAATCGCGCAGATCCTTGTATTTCATTCGCTTCTTCGCCTATAGCCGGCCTGGGCCGGCAGGTTCCGGGCGATGGAAACGGTACTCAGCGCTTCTTCATCGCCTGGAAGAATTCATCGTTGGTTTTGGTGTCGCGCAGCTTGTCGAGCAGGAATTCTACCGCAGCAATGTCATCTTCCATGCTGTGCAGCAGTTTACGCAAAATCCACACGCGGGACAGCTCGTCTTCCGACATCAGCAGTTCTTCGCGACGGGTACCACTGCGACGGATGTTGATTGCAGGGAAAGTACGCTTCTCGGCGATCTTCCGATCAAGATGCACTTCGTGGTTACCGGTACCTTTGAATTCTTCGTAGATGACTTCGTCCATCTTCGAGCCTGTATCAACCAGTGCCGTGGCCATGATGGTCAGGCTGCCGCCCTCTTCCACATTCCGTGCAGCACCAAAGAAACGCTTGGGACGTTCCAGGGCATGGGCATCCACACCACCGGTCAGCACCTTGCCCGAGGACGGGATGATGGTGTTGTAGGCACGTGCCAGACGGGTGATGGAGTCGAGCAGGATGACCACATCTTTCTTGTGCTCGACCAGCCGTTTGGCTTTCTCGATGACCATTTCCGCAACCTGAACGTGACGTGCAGGCGGCTCATCAAAGGTACTGGCGACGACTTCGCCACGCACGGTACGCTGCATCTCGGTCACCTCTTCCGGGCGCTCATCAATCAGCAGCACCATCAGGTGGGTTTCCGGGTTGTTGCGCGCGATAGACTGCGCAATGTTCTGCATCAGCAAGGTCTTACCCGCCTTGGGCGGCGAGACAATCAGGCCTCGCTGACCCTTGCCGATAGGGGCACAGAGATCAAGAATCCGTGCCGAAAGATCTTCGGTACTGCCATTGCCGGCTTCCAGGCGCAGACGTTCCTGCGGGAACAGCGGCGTCAGGTTCTCAAACAGGACCTTGTTTTTGGTGTTTTCCGGCTTGTCGAAATTGATGTCACCGACTTTCAGCAAGGCGAAATACCGTTCACCATCCTTCGGCGGGCGGATCTTGCCGCTGATGGTATCGCCGGTACGCAGGTTGAAACGTCGGATCTGACTGGGTGACACATAGATGTCATCCGGCCCCGCCAGGTAACTGCTGTCCGCCGATCTCAGAAACCCGAAACCGTCCTGCAGAATCTCCAGTACACCATCGCCATAAATGTCTTCGCCACCTTTGGCGTGACGTTTAAGAATGGCAAAGATGACGTCTTGCTTGCGTGAACGGGCGATATTTTCAATTCCCATCCCTTCCGCGATCTGAATAAGTTCTGGAACGGGTTTTTTCTTGAGTTCTGTCAGGTTCATAGGGGTTCTGGACTGTAGGGTTTCGAAGTAATGGAGAGGATATTGTTATTCGGGAACGGCTGGGGCAAAGGTAATGGCAGGGAGCCCCCGCCCGAATCGGCTATTAATTTTGCTTCAGTTGGAAAAGGCCGTTCGGATATGGTTCCACTAATCAGGGATGCCTGATTAGTGGAAAAGTAGACTGATCAGAGATTGCTGTCAAGAAATGCGGTCAACTGGGACTTGGAAAGTGCGCCAACTTTGGTCGCGTCCACATTTCCATCCTTGAACAGCATCAGTGTAGGGATACCACGGATGCTGTATTTGGGGGGCGTTTTCTCATTTTCATCAATGTTCAGCTTGGCCACTTTCAGTTTGCCCTCATATTCCTGAGCAATTTCAGCCAGGACAGGAGCAATCATCTTACAGGGACCGCACCACTCCGCCCAATAGTCAACCAGCACCGGGGTGTCTGACTGCAGGACTTCGGATTCAAAAGTGTCATCGGTAACGTTGAGTATCAGATCGCTCATGTTCAATATTCCTGATTTCTTGAGTGTTGGGGACCTGGCGTAGCCAGTAGACTGTTCGCAACACTGGACTCAGCGTTTGCAAATCGTCTATAAACGGGCAGGTGCCGGATGCTCTATCGGTCCGCCGCCTTTCACCCCACTACTATATGGCCACATAATCGGAAATCAAGTGCCCCGAACTTCAAAAGCGAAACCAGCCCCGAACCCCAAAGAGGGTGAGTTGTTTGCCGCCATTGATATCGGCTCGAACAGCTTTCACCTGATCCTTGCCCGCATCCAGCAGAATGAAGTGCGCCTTCTCGAAAAGCGTGGCGAAAAAGTGCAGCTGGGGGCAGGGCTCGACGCCAACAACCAGTTGGATGAAGCCTCGCAGGAGCGGGCTTTGCAGTGCCTCAAGCGTTTTCGGGAGAGAGTCGGCGAGATGCCGGCAGGACGCGTACTGGTCGTTGGCACCAATGCCCTGCGCGAGGCCACCAATGCCCAGACATTTATCCGCAAGGCGCAGGCCGTGATCGGCCACCCCATCTCTATCATCAGCGGCCGGGAAGAAGCCCGTCTGATCTACCTTGGTGTGGCGCACTCGCTGGCTGACGATTCCGGAAACCGCCTGGTTATCGACATCGGCGGTGGCAGTACCGAGTTCATCATCGGTGAGCGTTTTGAACCAAAGATTCTCGAAAGCCTGGATATGGGCTGTGTGAGTTATCGTGACCGCTTCTTCGCCAATGGTGAAATTACGGCCAAGGCAATGCAGCAGGCCATTCTGGAAGCCTCGCGTGAAGTGCTGGGTATCCGCCACCGCTACCGACAGGTCAGCTGGTCCCAGGCGGTCGGCTCTTCGGGCACCATCAAGGCCGTGCAGTCGGTACTGCAGTCAAATGGCTGGGACGACGGCAAAATCCGCAAGGAGTCGCTGGAAAAGCTGTGTGATGAAGTGATCCGGCTGGGCAAGGCCAGTGCCTTGTCCGGGCTGGGTGTGCGCAGCGACAGGTTGACCGTATTTGCGGGCGGCCTTGCCATTCTGCGGGCAGCCTTCAACGTGCTGGAAATCGAGCAGATGGAGTTCTGCGACGGTGCCCTGCGCGAAGGACTGCTGTATGACATGATCGGGCGCAACTCGCATGAGGATGTGCGTGAAAGAACAATCCAGAGCCTGCAGTCACGCTATCACATCGATCAGACCCAGGCAGAGGCAGTGGAGAATACGGCCCTGCGCCTGTGGCATCAGATTGCCCTGGAGTGGTCGATCGACAGCCATGAAAACGAGCTGATGCTGCGCTGGGGTGCCCGTCTGCATGAGATCGGTCTGGCCATTGCCCATAACCAGTATCACAAGCACGGTGCCTACCTGTTGCAGCATTCCGACATGGCCGGTTTCAACCGCCAGATGCAGGAGGACCTGTCGATACTGGTGCTGTGTCACCGTCGCAAACTGAGCAACAACCTGCCTCAGGGGCTGGCACCCGAGCGCCAGGAGACCCTGCTGCGCCTGAGTGTGATTTTGCGTCTGGCTGTGGTCCTGAACCATTCACGCAGTACCGACCTGCCTTCTGACCTGATCCTGACGCTCAAGAAAGAGAAAACCCTGGACCTTAGCTTCGGCAATCAATGGGTGGCATCGCATCCACTGTCCAAGGCCGATTTGCAGGCTGAAGCCCAGTATCTGGGCAAAGTCGGCATTGAGTTGCAGTTCTCCGATCTCGGGGACTGACTTTCAGACCTCATCGAGCGGCTCACTCTCAAGCCGCTCAAGTTCTTCACTGGCAGACATCCATTCGAGCTCGGCGGTTTCCAGTTCATTCTGTAGCGTCTGGCGCTGCGACATGAGTGTGGCCAGTTCAGCCTTGCGTTCGGCGCTGTAGAGTTCGCTGTCAGCGAGTTGCTCACTGATGCTGTCCAACTGTGTGGACAGTTTTTCCATCCGCTTCTCGGCTTCGCTGATGCGCTTGCGCAAAGGGCTGAGTCGCTGACGCCTTTCCGCTTCGGCACGTTTCTTCTGCTTGCGGTCAGCGGTCTGGGCCTGCCCGTTTTTTCCGGCATTGTCACCTTGCGACACAGGTACTTCTGCACTCAGGCGGCTCTTTTCATAGGTTTCAAGCGACCCCCGGTATTCATCAGCGCGCCCCCCGGCAACCAGAATCAGGTCATCGGCCAGGGCGCGCATCAGGTGGCGGTCGTGCGTGACCAGCACCAACGCACCGGGATAGTCCTGAAGCGCCATGTTCAGGGCGTGCCGCATTTCCAGATCCAGGTGGTTGGTCGGCTCATCAAGCAGCAGCAGGTTCGGGCGTTGCCACGCGATCAGGGCCAGGGCCACGCGGGCACGTTCCCCGCCAGAACAGTCCGCCAGCGGCTTGTCGGCTGCTTCCCCACCAAAATCAAAACCGCCCAGGTAGTCCCGGATGCTCTGCTCACGGGCGTCCGGGTCGCGCCGGCGCATCAGCTCGAAGGCACTCGATGCCGGATCCAGCGCTTCCAGCTGATGCTGGCTGAAATAGCCGATGCGCAGATGCTCGCCGGTTTGACGTTCACCGGACACGAGCGGCAAGTCGCCCACCAGACTTTTGATCAGTGTGGATTTACCCTGGCCATTCGCACCCAGCAGACCGACACGGGCGCCGGGGTACAGAATCAGGTTAACACCATTCAGCACAGCCTTGCCCTGATAACCTAGCGACGCCTGCTTCAACGCCAGTAAGGGCTCGGACATTTTGTCATGGCAGGGAATGCGGAAGGAAAACGGCGAATCGGCGTGAGCCGGTGCAATCAGCTCCATGCGCTCCAGTTCGCGCAGGCGGCTTTGAGCCTGACGGGCCTTGGTGGCTTTGGCCCCGAAACGGCTGACGAAGCGCTGGATTTCCGCAATACGCTGCTGCTGTTTGCCATGCGCAGCCGCCTGTTGTGCCAGGCGGCTGGCACGCTGCCCTTCGAAACGGCTGTAATTGCCCGTGTACAGAATCAACTGCTGCTGTTCAAAGGACAGCACATGAGTGGCCAGGGCATCCATGAAATCCCGGTCATGCGAGATCAGCAGCAAAGTGCCCGCATACTGTAACAACCAGTTCTGCAGCCACAGCACGGCATCCAGATCCAGGTGGTTGGTCGGTTCGTCGAGCAGCAGCAGGTCGGAGGGTTTCATCAACGCACGCGCCAGATTCAGCCGGATCCGCCAGCCTCCACTGAAGGATTTGACCGTGCGATCCAGATCCCCGGGCTGAAACCCGAGCCCCTCAAGCAAACGCCCCGCGCGGGCACTGGCATCATAGCCACCGG
>JAUIAZ010000079.1 GCA_030427465.1 Gammaproteobacteria bacterium
TTTGCCACTTCTGTCCCCAATGATGACCCCTGTGAAGCTGGGGTAGATCGCTGGGTCTGGGCACTGGATGCCCAGTCGGGCAAACGAACCCAGTTGAGTGCCTTTGACTTGAACAATGATGGACTTATAGACCAGGAAGACTCTGGCCCCAACGACGCCATTTATAATTCAACCAAAGTGGAAGGCTTCGGTGCACCGGCGGCAGTTGGCCAGTTTATTTATCTCAACAAAGATACCAGCATCGCTCAGGAAACCCTGTTCGGGCAGAACACCGGCCGCAAAACATGGCGCAAAGTGCGATAAGTGAGGAGGATAGAAAAATGAAGAAACGTCCGATAGCCTGGCTTGCCAGCCTGACAGGAGCCCTGGTCTTACAGTGCGCTCCCCTCGCCAATGCCCAGGAAGAGAGCTTTGAAGTCAACGGTGAAGTTGCCGAGGTTGACCTGATCAACCGGACCCTGAGCGTGGATGGTGTTTCATTGAAGGTTCCGGATGGACTCCAGGCAGCCGTCGACGGCGTCCGGGTGCCCTTCTTCAGCGTGGTGCGTGATGGGGCGACCGTGATGGTCTCTGGTGAATACGGAGGTCGAGGGGAAGCAATCATACGCAGCGCAGTGGTCGACGATTTACCTTTGGGTATCGCGGCACCGAAGGCTCCGGGGGAATAAGCCCATGCAGGCACTCAGCAAAACGCAGCAGGGAATCACCCTGATCGAACTCATGATCGTCGTAGCCATTATCGGGATCATCGCAGCTTTCGCGATACCGGGCTACAACGACAGTGTGCGTAAAGGTAACCGCACGGAAGCCCGTGCGGTGGTCACGGAAGCGGCAGCCCGTCAGGAGAAACGTTTTTCACAGTCCTTTGCCTACACCCAGGACATGACTGACCTGGGCTATGGTGCCAATCCCTTCATCACGGAGAACGGCCGTTACAGTGTCGCTGCAACGGGCACTGCAACCACCTTCACCATCACTGCCACCGCCCGCGGCGATCAAGTGGATGATAATTGCGATGGCTTTGCTCTGGACCACCTTGGTCAGCGCACAGTGACAGAGGGCACCGTCGCAGATTGCTGGAACCGCTAACCGCGGTTCCAGCCCGCCTTCATTGGTTTTGACCGGCTGTTGCCACAGAAAATCCAGACAAAACCCACATGTAGTGTTGACCGAAAGCTATCGACACTATATCTTGACCCCGTTGGGTTCACACAACCACGGTTTGTGCTAAGAGGGAATCCGGTGAAAATCCGGAACTGACGCGCAGCGGTAATGGGGAACGACAGCGACACGCATCTGATGCAGGCACTGCCATAAGGCGGGAAGCCGTCGCCGTAGGAAACAATAGACAAATAGACACTCGCCCCAGAGTCCGAAGACCTGCCCAATCACGGATTGATCCGTCTTCTTCGTGTTGTTTGAAGCGGACATCCAAAGGCAGGCCTTCGCGACCAAAAGGCGGCAGACCCGGGCAGTGTGACCGTTCACGCCAGCAAGCCCGAGCCTCCGACGTCATGCGGTTGTTGCAGGTCCTGTTTCGTTATTCATTACGCGCAGGAAACAATAAGATGACCACAGAATCTCTGCTCTCACGGCCAGAACTGGGCCACCCGACGACAACGCCCGCCAGCCCCCCAACACCCGCCAAACTTGCCAGCTCATCACTTTACGTGATCAAACGCGATGGTCAGCGCGTTGGCTTTGATGCTGCCAAAATCAGCAGCGCCCTGACCCGAGCCATTCTGGCCGTTGAGGGGGAACAGGCTTCCGGCAGCCAGCGTGTTCATACGATGGTGACTGAAATCTCTGCGGAAATAACCCGGCGCCTGCAGCGAATGCATCCGGAGGGGGGCGCCATTGTCATCGAAGACATTCAGGATCAGGCGGAACTCGGGCTGATGCGACGGGGGCTGCAGGCGGTCGCCCGCGCCTATGTCCTGTACCGGGAAGCTCACAAGCAGCAACGGGCAGACAGCGATGCCACCTCAGCGGCAGAGGCACCCAATACAACAACCCTGTGGCCGGAAATTCAGATTACGCAGCGCAACGGGGAAAAGGCCTCTCTGGACCGGGAAGGACTTGAAGGCCTTCTGCAAATCGCCTGTGCGGGTCTTGACGGCATAGATATCGACGCCCTGCGCGAAGCTGCCTTCCGCAATCTGTATGACGGTATCCAGGCCGGGGACGTGAACAAGGCCTTGATCATGGCAGCCCGGTCCTGGATTGAAAAAGCACCTGACTACTCGAAAGTCTGCGCCCGCCTGCTGCTGGAAAGCCTGCGCCAGCAGGTCTGCCACACGCTGTCCCTGTCTCAGGCAGAAGCCAGCATTGGCCAGCCTGAAAGCTATGCACAGGCGCTGGAAGCCGCGCTGGCTTTCGGTATCGGCGAAGGCCTGTATGATGAAGCGCTGACCGGGTTTGACCTTCCGCGCCTGGCCGCGGCCCTGAAGCCAGAACGGGATCTGCAGTTCACCTACCTCGGTCTGCAGACACTCTTCGACCGCTATTTTGTGCAGTTCGAGGGCCAGCGCATCGAAATGCCCCAGGTGTTTTTCATGCGCGTTGCCATGGGTCTGGCACTCAATGAATCCGACCGGGAAGCGCGAGCCATTGAGTTCTATGAGTTGCTGTCCTCATTTGATTACATGTGCTCAACACCAACCCTGTTCAACAGCGGCACTCGCCGCCCTCAACTGTCTTCCTGCTACCTCACCACGGTTCCCGATGATCTCGAGGGAATCTTCACGGCCATTCGTGACAATGCCTTGTTGTCCAAATGGGCGGGCGGTCTCGGTAACGACTGGACACCCGTCAGAGGCCTGGGCGCCGCGATCAAGGGCACCAATGGCATCTCCCAAGGGGTGGTGCCCTTTCTCAAGGTCATCAATGACACCGCCGTGGCGGTCAATCAGGGCGGCAAGCGCAAGGGCGCTGTGTGTGCCTACCTGGAAACCTGGCACATCGACATTGAAGAGTTCCTGGAACTGCGCAAGAACACCGGCGATGAGCGCCGCCGCACGCACGATATGAACACCGCGCACTGGGTACCGGATCTGTTCATGAAACGGGTCTTCGAGGACAGCGACTGGACGCTGTTCTCCCCTGATCAAGTCCCTGATCTGCATGACCTGTACGGCGCCGAGTTCGAGAGGCGCTATCTCGCCTACGAGCAAATGACCCGCGATGGCGAACTGAGTCTTTACCGAAAGGTGTCCGCCCGTGATCTGTGGCGGCGGATGCTGTCAATGCTATTTGAAACCGGCCACCCGTGGATCACGTTCAAGGATGCCTGCAACCTGAGATCTCCTCAGCCACATACCGGCGTGGTTCATTCTTCGAACCTGTGCACCGAGATCACCCTGAATACCAGCGACGATGAGATTGCGGTGTGCAACCTGGGCTCCATCAATCTGCCACAACACATCAGAAACGGGGAACTGGACAGCAACCATCTGCAAAAAACCGTGAGAACCGCAGTGCGGATGCTCGATAACGTCATCGACATCAACTATTACGCGGTAGAAAAGGCACGCAATGCCAATCTGAGACACCGTCCCATCGGACTTGGCATCATGGGCTTCCAGGACGCGCTGTATCAACTGGAAATGGCCTATGCCAGCACGGAAGCGGTGCATTTCGCAGATCAATCCATGGAACTGATCAGCCACTTTGCGATTGAGGCCTCCAGCGATCTCGCCGCCGAACGGGGTCAGTATGGCAGCTATGAAGGTTCTCTATGGTCTCAGGGCATCTTCCCGGTCGACTCCCAGAAGCGCCTGGCGGATGCACGGGGTGAAAACTATCTGGTCTATGACCAGAGCTGCCAGCTGGACTGGCGCGCGCTGCGTGAGAAGGTGGCAAAACAGGGCATGCGCAACTCCAATGTCATGGCCATCGCCCCGACAGCGACGATTTCGAACATCGTCGGGGTTTCCCAGTCGATTGAGCCGACCTACCAAAACCTGTATGTGAAATCGAATCTGTCCGGCGAATTCACCGTCATCAATCCGGCGCTTGTGAAAACATTGAAAGCGCTTGATCTGTGGGACAACGTGATGGTCAATGACCTGAAGTTTTTCGACGGCTCGGTTCAGAAAATTGACCGTATTCCCGAAGCCATTCGCCAGCGTTTTGCCTGTGCCTTCGAAATCGATGCCCGATGGCTGGTTGAGGCTGCCGCGCGTCGCCAGAAATGGATCGATCAGGCACAGAGTCTGAACCTGTACATGGCCGAAGCCTCCGGAAAACGCCTCGACAACCTCTACAAAACCGCCTGGGCCAGAGGACTGAAAACCACTTATTACCTGCGATCCCTTGGTGCCACCCAGATCGAGAAGCATGTGGACCAGCATGAGCAGGCAGAAGAAGCCCCCAAAGTCTGTTCCATCCTCGCCCCCGACTGCGAAGCCTGCCAATAAGGAGAAAAATGATGTTTCAACCGAACTGGGAAGACCCATTGAATGCCGCTATTCCTTCACTGCCGGACTTTCAGGCGGCCGGGAAACCGGCTCCGGCCCCGGAGCCGGCTGATACTGAGAAGCCATTAGACAGCCTGCCGCCGGAGTCACTGGCTCCGATTAACCCGCAGGACAAGCGGGTCGTGAACGGACTGACTGACGTCAACCAACTCGCGCCTTTCAAATACCCCTGGGCCTGGGAGTTCTTCCTGAATGCCAACAAGAACCACTGGACGCCACTGGACATCAACATGGGTCAGGACGTGCAGGATTATCACCACCGTCTGACGGCCGAGGAGCGCCACGTGTATGAGCATGTACTGGCCTACCTCACCACTTCAGACATTCTGGCCATGCGTAATATTGGCCTCGCGGTGATGGAGAAAATGAGTGCGCCGGAACTGCAGATCTACCAGGCCCGCCAGGTTTACGAAGAATCCATGCATACCTGGACCTACCAGCACTGCATTGAGACCCTGGGACTGAACCAGAGTGAGATCTACAACCGATATCGCGTGGTACCTGCGCTCTATCACAAAATCCGGCTGGCACAGGAACGCCTGAATGCGGCGCTCCGACCCGATATTGACCTGAAACAGCGCGACGATCTGGAAGAGTTCGTGGAGTCTTACACCTTTTTCGCCGCCGTCTTTGAAGGATCCTGGTTCTACAATGGCTTCAGCCCGGTCTTTGCCTTACAACGGCGAGGTTTGATGAAAGGGACGGGAGAGCAATTCCAGTACATTCTGCGGGATGAAGTGATGCATGCGGCCTTTGGCCTGCGCGTTGTCAGACAGATCCTTCAGGAAGAAAATCTGAGCCTGAACCCGAAACACTGGAAGCAGATGTGGGAGGCGGCAGAAGCCGCTGAAACGCAGTACGCGCACTTCCTCCTGCCAGAGCCTATTCTGGGCTATCGCGCCGAAGAACACATTGAGCAGTTCCGCTTTGTGGCCAATCGACGGGCCAAGCAACTCAAGATGCCAGAACCCTTCCCCTCGGCCAAAAATGCCCTGCCCTGGCTGGACGAACAGGCAAGCATGCGCAAGGAGAAGAATTTCTTTGAAACCCGTGTCACCGAGTATCAGACCGGGGCTGCATTGAGCTGGTAAGATTTTCGTAAGGGCGCCAGCAAGCTTGACGACACCGTTTTCTGGAAAAACCCAGGATCCGCCAACAGTCAACGCTGGTGCTCCATACAGGTTTCCCGATCATTTTGACTCCCCCTGGCGACGCTGCAATTTGCTTTTGGCCGGTGTCTGTTTTTGCAGAATTGCAGACTTACTACATCATCACCGATCACCTCGGCACGCCGCAGGTGCTTGCCGATGAGAGCCAGGCGGTCGTTTGGCAATCGAATGCCACGTCGTTTGGTGAGGAGCAAAACCCCAGTTTGAATAGCAGGATAGTGTCATCGCGGCTTTGCCTGCTCTGATCTTGCCTCAAGCAGATAGTTGCGAAGCGCGCGCTCACCTCTCATAACATAGAGGATGAATATCTTGTTCTGTTCCGGTCGGTAAAATACCCGGCAGGGACCGGAGATTATTTCACGGTAGACACTGTCAGGTAGTTCTGGAGGCAAGCGCCCAGATTCGGGAAAGCGCTTTAGTCTTTTAACCCTTTTGAACACATCCTGTATCAACTTTTTCGCTGCAGAAGGCTTGTCTAAGGCAATGTATTCAGCAATTTCATTGAGCTCATCGAATGCTGGCGCCGTCCAAATTATTTCAGCCATTTAGCCATTTTTTCTTCTGCTTCAGACTCCGAATAAACGCGACCATCGAGTATGGCGCGCTCTCCCCGGGCTATTCCTTCGAGAAGCCGCATCCGTTCTTGCATCATTTCGTAGTCTTCAACATCAACCAGATACGCCGATGGCTGACCGTGCTCAGTGATTAACACAGGCTCTTTTGTCGCGTGTAGGTCAGCCAGAATTTTCGTAGCTTGACGCTTGAGAGAGGTAACAAGTTCAGTTTTCATAAAGTGATACTATTCTATCACTTGGCTGAGTGCAATCGCTTCGAGAATGTGTACGGATTAATGACAGCCCCTGACCCCGAGCCGCCCTGGAGGCAGCAAGCCTGCTTTTCGTCGGCTGCAGCCACTTTTTCTCTGCAGGCCCAACGTCAACCAAGTTTCAAATCCGGACAAAAGGCGACCTTATTTCCACATAATATCATCGCCTTCCTCGATGGCGGCTTGCAGCAAGGCTTTCAAAGGTAAAACTCGGGTAGCCAGATCCACGCGGTCTTCAGGCTCAATCTCGAGGGATTCAGGGCTCTGCTCCCCGGTATCCGCCACGCTTTCATCCGGCTCCTGAAGCCCCTCTTCCAGACGCTTCAGTGCTTCTGGCAAATCCGCAATTCCAATGGACCCCGGTACGGTTCCGCTGTGCCCCATCATCTTGATGAAGGTGATCGCGACGCTTCCGAACATGGTGATGTTGCTGTAGGAAGGTGTTTTAAAGGTAACGAGCACGGTGAGCTCCCATTTGGTTTTTAGGCTCCCCTCAGTAGCGCACGAGTCAGCCTTGAAAGCAATGACCGATGCATTACGGCTCGTTTATGCTTACAGGTGGTTGGCGCAAGCAAGGTCAGGCAGGCTCTATGTCGTCCAAGTGACGCTTGACTGCCAGCCAGGCGCCACCCACCCCAACGAAAGCCCCCAGTGCCAGCAAAAGTATACCGTCTTCCCAGGCCAGCCCGGAAAGATGGAAACGGCTGAAATACAACTCAGCCAGCTGGTTGACCGGCTGGTCCAGCCAGGCAAGCGTCAGGCTTACCATCAACCAGGAAAACAGGGCGCTGAACAGACCATACCAGAACCCGGTATACAGGAAAGGTCTGCGAACATAGGCATCGGTTCCTCCGACCAGTTTGACAACAACAATTTCGTCCCGCCGGTTTTCAATGGCCAGACGAATGGTGTTGCCCACGATCAGCAGCATGGCAAGCCCGAGGAGAATCGCCAGCGCGAGTACAGCCCTTCCTGCCAGAGCGTACAGAGAGTACAAACGTTTGACCCACTGCATATCGATCTGCACCGATTCGACATCGATGTCCTGAGACAGAGAAGCCGCGAGTTGCTGAAGAGCCTCCGGTGAACTGTGAGCTGCGGTGGGGGTCAGCACCAGAACCGCTGGCAGGGGGTTATGATCCAGAAACGCCAGAACATCCCCCCAACCGGAAACCGCTTCAAATTCGGCCAGCGCGGCATCACGATCGATCAGGCGGACCTCGGCCAGCTCCGGACGCAGCCGGTAAACCCCGGCTTGTTTACGGGCCTGCTCATCACTCACCCGCGTATTCAGATAGACACTGATCTGTGTGCCCGTCTCAAAGCCACTGGTAACCCGCTTGACGTTCTCAAGCATGACATAAAGGCCTGCAGGCAGTGCGAGGGCTATGGCCAGAACCAGGACGGTCATCAGGCTGGATACAGGCAAGCGAACAATACGCTGGAGACTGCTCAGGGCACTGACCTGATGATGACCCAGATAAGCCGCCATGGGCCCGCGCTCCAGGCCTGTCGAGGCACCGCGCTGGACAATTCCTTCTTCACTCATCCTGGGCACCTGCACTCAAATGACCATGGGATAACTGTATCACCCGGTGGTTGAGCTTGGAGATCAGATCAATGTCGTGACTGGCCACCAGTACCGTCACGCCGACCTGACTGAAGCGCTGAAACAGGTTCATGATTTCGGCACTCAATTCCGGGTCCAGGTTCCCGGTGGGTTCGTCCGCCAGCAAAAGCGGCGGTTTGTTGACCACTGCTCGTGCAATACCGACGCGCTGCTGCTCCCCACCCGACAGCGCCGCCGGATTCAGCTTCTCTTTCTTCAACAGCCCGACCTTGTCGAGAGCCGCCCGGACCCGCCGGTTGATTTCCTTCGGCAGAATGCCTTCAATTTCCAGGGGAAGGGCCACGTTGTCATAAACGGTACGGTCGAAGAGCAAATGGTGATCCTGAAAAACAACCCCGATGTGACGGCGATAGTAGGGAATCTTGCGGCGGGGTATGGTCGTCAGGTTCTGACCACCCACAATGACCTGCCCCTGGGTTGGCCGCTCCATCATCATGATGAGTTTGAGCAGCGTGCTCTTGCCGGCACCGGAGTGCCCGGTGAGAAAGGCCATTTCACCCCGGCGCATCACGAAATTCACATTACTCAGGGCAAAATCACTGCCAGCGTACCGTTTCGATACCCGGTCAAAACGAATCATCGCCTGCTCAATGGCAGGCACCGCTCCCCGGTCAGACATCAGTCAAACAAGGCTCCGGTAAAGGCTCTGGCTTCAAATGGCTGCAGATCATCAATGCCTTCACCCACTCCGATGAAGCGAATGGGCAACTGATGCTGTTTGGCCAGGGCAAACACGATACCCCCTTTCGCCGTGCCATCGAGCTTGGTCAAGGCGATGCCGGTCACACCCACCGCTTCGCGGAACAACTGGGCCTGACTGAGCGCATTCTGTCCCGTTCCGCCATCGACCACCAGCAACACTTCATGCGGGGCACTGTCATCGTGCTTCTTGATGACGCGAACCACCTTGCTCAGTTCGGACATCAGGTTTTCCTTGTTCTGGAGACGACCCGCCGTATCGGCGATGACCACATCCACACCCCGGGATTTGGCCGCCTGAACGGCATCAAAAATAACCGATGCACTGTCTGCGCCGGTATGCTGGGCAATCACGGGAACCTGGTTCCGTTCACCCCAGACCTGTAACTGCTCCACTGCGGCCGCTCGGAAGGTATCCCCGGCCGCCAGCATCACGCTGTGACCCTGGGCCTGGAACTGCTTGGCCATCTTGCCGATTGTGGTGGTTTTTCCAACCCCATTGACGCCGACTACCAGAATGACATATGGCCCTTTGGGTTCTATGATCAGTGGCGCTTCACAGGGGGCAATGACACTCAGCAATTCCTGTCGCAGCGCCTCTTTGACCTCGTCCCCGTTGGACAACTGTTTGCGCTCAAGTTTCTCGGTGACCGAATCAATGACCTGGGTGGTAACATTCAGCCCCACATCGGCGGTCAGCAACAGTGTTTCAATTTCCTCAAGCAGGTCCTGGTCAATCTGCCGGCCACCACCAAAGAGAGCCGACAGGCTGCCGCCCAGATTGGCGCGGGATTTGGACAGTCCGCCCCGCATTCGCTCCAGCCAGGACTTTTCCGGCACGTCTTTGAGCGCCGGCGCGGCGGCTTCCTTAACCGGAGCGGGCGATTGCGGCTTTTCCGCGACAACCGCTCCGGTCGCAGCCCCTGTCGCTGCCTTCTCTGTGGCTTCAACGGCAGGCGCCTGAGGTGCCTGAGTTTTATCGGCTGGAGGTCTTTTCGGCGTACGACGGCCAACATCCACCAGCATGATGAGGAAAAGCAGAGCGGCCAGGCCGGGGATCAAGAGTGACAGTTGGGCTTCCATAAACTGATGCAATCCGGTTTTTCTATGGATTTGGGAAACAAGGTGCCGGTATTCTAATGGGCTTACCAGCAGCAACCAAACCGAATGATGCCTCAACGCAGCCAATCAGACCAGCGCTCACCGGGTTTCCTCAAAATCATTGGTGGAGACTGGCGGGGTCGGCGCCTCCCTGTGCCCGATCTGCCTGGTCTGAGACCTACCAACAGCCGCCACCGGGAAACTCTGTTTAACTGGCTGCAGACAGCGCCGTACAAGTATTGCTGCCTCGACCTCTTTTCCGGCAGTGGCGCCCTGGGCCTGGAAGCCCTGTCCCGCGGGGCCGGGCATACGGATTTCGTGGAAGTGGCGGCTCCGGCCTGCCGCCAGATCGAACAGAACCTGCGCACACTGGGTGCGGCAGAGCGCGCCCGCATTGCCCAACAGAGTGCAGAAACCTTTATCCGCAATCAGAGCAGCCGCGATGCCTATGATGTTGTGTTTCTTGACCCCCCTTTTAATCAGGGCTTACTTACCCCGACGCTTGCCTTGCTGGCAAAATCCCACTGCCTGAAACCGGGCGCGCAGGTATACATTGAGGCAGAGAAGGGCTGGTCTGTGGATTCCCTGCCCGAAGGGTTCGAACTTTACCGCCATAAGCGTACCGGCAGCCTGCAGTATGGTCTGCTTCACTGGCGGCAGGAGGCCGGGGATGCCTGAGTTACCTGAAGTTGAAACCACCCGCCGGGGTCTTCTGCCGCTGGTCAAAGGTCACAGGATCCAGACTGTCATGGCCCACGAGACCCGCATGCGCTGGCCTTTTGAGCCCAGGTGGATTCCCAGCCTGCAAGGGCAGACCATTCTCGATATCCGCCGTCGGGCCAAGTACCTGCTGATGCCACTGACACAGGGGGAACTGCTCATACACCTGGGAATGTCCGGAAGCCTGCGCTGCGTTCAGCCCGACAGCCCGCGACGCAAGCATGACCATCTGGAGTTCCGGCTGGACAACGGACTGGTCATGCGCTTTCACGATCCGCGCCGCTTCGGCTGCGTACTCTGGCAGGCGCCTGGAGAGGATCCCCCTGCACTTCTGGACAGACTCGGACCTGAACCGCTGTCAGAAGCATTCTGCGGACAGCATCTGTTCCAACTTTCGCGCGGACGCAAGCAGGCGGTGAAAGCCTTTATCATGGATCAGACGACAGTAGTCGGCGTGGGCAACATCTACGCCTCGGAGTCACTGTTCCTGGCAGGCATCCACCCTGCCCGGGCTGCAGGTCGAATCTCCCGCAAGCGCTATGATCTGCTCGCAGAACATATCCGACAGACACTGAGGCGAGCCATTGAGTCCGGGGGGAGCACACTCCGGGATTTTCTCGGGGGAAACGGGGAGCCGGGCTACTTCCAGCAGACTCTGCTGGTTTACGGGCGGGAGGGACAGACCTGTACCCGATGCGGCAACACCCTGGTCAGCCGTACAATCGGACAGCGGGCCAGCGTCTACTGTGCGGCCTGCCAACATTAATTCAAGTTCCGGGCACTTCCCGCAAAGCCTGCTATAGTTGATGTATCAACCTGTATTTCTGGGAGAATACACCATGATTAAACGCTTCCGGCAGCAGCTACTGACAGGCATTGCCGCCTTTTTGCTCTGCCTGCCTCTGGTCAGCCATGCAAATGTTGTCGAAGAAACGCCCAGCGCTCTGGCCATGACCGGTGATGCTCTGTTTGCAAGACCGACCCTGCTGGCCATGACCCTGGTAGGCTCTGTGGTTTACGTCGCATCGCTGCCTTTCAGTCTGCTGGGCAACAATGCCGGAGAAGCCGCTGAAGTCCTGGTTCTCGGGCCCGCTGAAGCCACCTTTGTACGCTGCCTGGGTTGCTCAAGCTCCGGCCGCAAAGCCGACGTGGTGACCAACGAGGAATAAACCCCGCCAGTCACCCCCCGCCGAAGCTCAGGAACCCCTAGCGCCCGCGCAACAGCGGCGCCCAATCAAAGGACAGGTCCCCCACCGCATAGAAGTGCGGGTTAAGGATACTGTCCTTCTGATTGTAACGCAGTGGCGTCAGGTCAACGTTCCACATGTCACCACCCGCTCCCCGCAGAACCGCATGAGCCGCAGCGGTATCCCACTCGGAAGTGGGTGCCAGACGCGGATACAGGTCCGCTTCGGACTCAGCCACCATGCAAATTTTCAGTGAGCTGCCGACCGATTTCATATTCACTTCGCCAAAGGCCTTGTCAACCGCTTCCAGCAAGCCTGCCAATGCCTCGCCACCGTGGCGCCGGCTGGCCACCATGTCCAGTCGCTCTGCCGTTACCGGGCGGGTCTTCAATGGAGTGGACTGACCTTCCCGCACGACGGCGGCATCTTGACGGCCACCCTGGGTAACGCCACGGTAAAGGGTTTCCCGAACCGGCACCCATACCCATCCGGCGACCGGCTCACCCTGCTCAATCAGGGCCACGTTCACAGTGAACTCGCCGTTCCGGTTAATGAATTCCTTGGTACCATCCAGTGGGTCCACCAACCAGTAGGTTCCCCAACTGCTACGTTCGGCAAAATCCGGCATCACGGATTCCTCGGACAGCACTGGCCACTGCGGGGTCAATGCCTGCAGACCTTCAACCAGAATCTTGTGGGCGCGGCGATCCGCTTCGGTCAAAGGGGAGTCATCGGCTTTGGCGTCATATTCCACATCGCCCGACTGTG
>JAUIAZ010000080.1 GCA_030427465.1 Gammaproteobacteria bacterium
GCAGGCCCCGCACGGGACCTTTGCGCGCCGGACCATCCACCCCGCGCCGGAAATCACTGTATTCGTTGGCCAGATTGACGGCAATCTGCAGACAGCCAGCACACAAAAGTATCAGGCTGAGCCGAAACAGGTCGGGCGGACCTTCCAGGGCAGCCAATGCGCCTGCCAGACCAACAGGAATGGCGGAAGCGGGTAGCGTATGGATACGCAGGGATATAAGCCAGTTCGCAAGCACAAATGAATTCAGGTCAAATACAATCTCAGGATATCTGCTTATACTCTGGCATCCGTTTGATTGCCAGGAACTTCAATGCTGACCCAGATCTTTTTGCCGCTGATATTGGCGACCATCATGTTCGGTATTGGTGCCAGCCTGAAACCGGAGAATTTCCGGCGGGTCTGGCAGATTCGACAGGTATATTGTCAGGGGCTGTTGCTGCAACTGCTGTTGGTGCCGGTCTTTGCGCTGGCTCTGATTCTCCTGGTGCGCCAGTTTGTGGTGCTGAATGAATCAACGGTAGCCGGGCTGATCCTGCTTTCCCTGGCTCCGGGTGGCGCGACTTCCAATCTCTTTACGCAACTGGCCAGGGGTGATCTGGCCCTTAGCGTGACTCTGACGGCGGCCGTGAGTGTATTGAGCCCCGTCTGGATTCCGTCTCTACTCACCCTGATGATGCACGCGGGTGTTTTTCCCGCGGCAGAAATGTCAGGTGCGGGAGTTTTGGGGCGACATGCCATTCTGCAACTGGGAATGATAACGGCCTTGCCCCTTTGTCTGGGGATGTTACTGAGGGCCTGGTCTCCAGAGTTGGGGTGCAGTCTTTCACTTTGGATCAAGCGCTGTGGCAGTGTTGCAATTGCGGCCTTGATAGTGGCTCTGCTATTGACAGAAGAAGGGCTCAGGTCTGCTTTGACAACGGTGGATGGGATGTTGGCGCTGAGTTTCTGTACCGGACTCTTGCTCCTGACCGGTTTGCTCGTGCGCCGCCATTCCGGTGCCGGTCCAGCCTCTGAGGCCGAACGGATCGCCCGGTGGCGAACCCTGGTTATCGAAGTGGGCGTGCAGAACGCCGGTGTCGCCATGATGGTCGCTCTCGTTCTGTTTCAGCAACCGCAATGGTCAGCCCTGCCGTTGGCCTATGGTGTGCTGATGAATGTGCCGGTGGTTTGCCTGCTGCTGTTCTGGCAGTTCTCAGGAGGAGTGCCCGGCACTGGTACGCTCGCGAGATTCAGATCGCCTCGATAGGCGGTTCAGGGGCCAGATAAGCTGCTCCGCAGCCCCCACGGGCGGCAAGCCTTCGATTCCCATGGCCTGAGGGTAGCTGCGGGTGATTTTGGCGGTCCCGAAGATCATGTCCCAGAGAAACAGGAAATTGCCGTAATTTCCCCGGTAGTGCGTGGCGGGGTCACTCGCCCATTTGCCATGATGGGCGGCGTGCGTTGCGGGTGTGGAAATTACACGCTCCAGTAGCCACATCAGCGGAGACAAGGCAGGTATCCTGTACAAAGGCTGATCCCAGCGCACGTCGCTGTGTGCGGCGATAATGACGGTCATCTTGGCAACCAGATAATAGGGGTAGACGGAAAGTCCCCCGAGGAAAATCACCATTCCGCTTAACCAGAGGCTGGGCATCATCAGGTAATAGAAACCATTATTACGGAATACCACCCGCACTGAGAGATAGTTCGCCTGATGATGGGCCCGGTGCAAGGCATAGAGAGGTTTGAATCGGTGACAGCTGCGATGCCAGAAATACTGGGTCAGATCATCTGCGACCAGGAACAGGACGAAGACTGCCCAGAAAGGCCAGTCAGAAACCACCCCTTCCGAGGTGGGCAGTAGAAACTGCAGCAGGGCGTAACCGCCGAACAGAGCCAGAGGCTGCGCCAGCACGGTAACCAGGGATGCACTGACGATCTCGATCCAGAGATCGGATGGTACTTCCCCAGGCTTGTTAAAATACCCGCCGCGGACAGACTCAGCCAAGGCAAACAGGGTGAAGATTCCGGCTATGATGTAGGTTTCTGCGTTCAATGTGGTGCCTGGCTGATAGCTGCTGAGAATGGAAAGTGCTTATGACTCCCAGTGTTTCTGTATATTATGCAGGCACTTGAAGGTTTTCTGCGCACCAGTCACCACTTCCCTGGCCCGCACCTTGTCGTCACTGACCCAGGCGCACAGTTGAGCCCGGAACCCGGGCCAGTTCGCCGGGGAGGCTGAGTGCTGATAATAGCGACTTGGCAAGGGGGCATCCTCACCGAGGCTCTCAAGCCATTTGAGTATCAGCCGGCCGCCGAGGCAAGACCCTTCAAGCACATACAGAGCGCCCAGCCACTCGCCGGGCGTGCTTATTTCCGGCTCCGGTTGCAAAACCTCTTCGGAGCCCGAATGTTCCCCTTCACGGAGCTGTCGGATATCCTGCAGCAGCAGACCGGTCGCGCAAATCTGCCGCTGCAGACTAGTGGTGAAGCGGGTGAAATCCGGCGCCTGCACAAGCCTCTCCAGGCCGGGTTCCAGGATTCGGTGCAGACTATGCAAAGTCAGCAGCACCCGCCGGTAATCGCGCTTCGAAATGTTCGTCTGCATCAGACAGTTCATTGGATAGTTGTTTTCGACTTCTTGATGCGCTGCCCGTGTGCTAGTCTTTAGAAAATAAGAAAAATCCATCGCCCCGCGTCAGTCATTTTCAGGTTGAGTTCCCCAGTCAGGGTGTGCCGGGCCAATCCCGGGTGGAAGGTAAGTTACCGATGCAAGACAAGCGTTTCAAGGATCCCGGTACCGGGGCAGAGGTTGATCTCAGCAGTTGTGATCGTGAACCCATTCATATCCCGGGACGGGTGCAGTCGTTTGGGTGTCTCCTGGCCCTGACCAGCGACTGGATTATCGCCTTCCTGTCAGATAACTGCACGGCCATGTTCGGCACGGAAGCAGAACAACTGATCGATGAACCTCTGCGCCGGCATCTGGGTTCGGAAACCGTTCACACCTTGCGTAGCGCGTTACAGGCTTCCATGATTACCGGACGGATCGAGCATCTGTTTGGCGTCAATATTCCCGAGTTTCACGGCCGGTTCAATATCGCCATTCACCACAATGGCGAGTACACCCTGATAGAGTTCGAGGCGGAAGAGGAGGCTGGAAAATCAGCCGACTTTCTGCGCGCCATGCTGCTGCAGTTTTCCCGCACCAGCAGTGTCGGGGATCTGCACGATAACATTGCCATCAGCACCAAGCTCTATACCGGCTATGACCGGGTTATGGTGTATCAGTTTCTGCCTGACGGTTCCGGTGAGGTCATTGCCGAAGCAAAGAACTCTGAACTCGAGCCGTTTCTCGGTCTGCGCTATCCGGCTTCGGACGTGCCCAGACAGGCACGTGAACTATACAAGCGCAGCCTGGTACGGGTGATTGCAGATGTTCATGATGAAGGGCACTTGATCTGGCCGCAAAAGCAGAATGGTGCGCCTGAACTGGATCTTAGCCTGGCGCAGATCCGGGCGGTATCGCCCATTCATCTGGAATATCTGCGCAATATGGGGGTTGCGGCCTCTATGTCGGTGTCCATTCTGTTGGAAGGAGAGCTCTGGGGCCTGATTGCCTGCCATCACCATGAGCCCCGTTGCCCTGGCGGTCATCTGCGTACCCAGTTGGAATTGTTTGCGGAACTCTATTCCATGGAGCTATCCCGGCGCCTGTACGCCGAACGGGCTTCGCTGGAAAAGCAGGCAACGGCGGCCTACAACCAGATTATCACCACCCTGGATACGCGCAAGCCGCTGGCCAGGGCGGTCATAGAGCAGAGCCCCTCACTGAAAGGCATGTTGGCATTCGATGGCGTGGGCTGCCTGATCGACGGCCATTATGAGGTGGAGGGACAGGTACTGAGTGAGGTGCGGGTCAAGGAACTTGGCCAGATTCTCAACCGGAAGTCCGGCCTTGAGACCTTCGAATCGGACAGTCTCTCGGAAGACTTGCTTGATTACCAGCCGGAACCGGGACAGGTGGCCGGGGTACTCGCCATCAGTATTTCCAAGAGTCCACGGGATTACATCTTTTTTTTCCGCTGTGCCGAAGCCATGCAGGTTCGCTGGGCAGGAAATCCGGAGAAACCGGTTCGCCAGACTGCCGAAGGCGCCCGACTGACGCCCCGGGAAAGCTTCAAGGAGTGGGTGAATACCCACCTTGATCATTGCCCTGGATGGAGTGAGCGGGATATTACCCAGGCCCGTTCAATCCGCTTGGGTATTCTGGAGCTGACAATCCGCCACCTCCATGAAAAGGATGCCATCCGTCAGGAGTCTGCAAATCGGCAAGATCTTTTGATCAGTGAGCTCAATCATCGTGTTCGCAACATACTCAATCTGGTCGGGGCCATTGTTTCCCAGACTCATGAAGAGGGGCGAACCTTGAAGCAGTACGTCGAAATATTGAGCTCGCGGATTTCCGCCCTGGCTTCCGCCCATGATCAGCTCACCCATTCCGGCTGGAGTGCGGTTAGTCTCAGGCGTTTGTTGGAAAAAGAGCTGGGCGCCTATCTTGCCCGTAAACAGGGGCTGTTTTCGCTGACAGGCCCCGACGTTTCCCTGGTTTCTCACGCTGTAACGCCGCTGGTGCTGGTATTTCATGAACTGATCACCAATGCAGCCAAGTACGGGTCGTTGAGCTCCACCATGGATGGCGGAGATGTTCAGGTCGACTGGCAGGTGGACCCACTCGATGGGCTGGTCATCCATTGGAGGGAAGTGGGAGGACCACCGATTGAAGCGGTGAAACAGGATGGCTTCGGGATGACGATTGTACGCTCGGTGATTCCACATGACCTTCACGGAGAGGCCCATATTGATTTTCAACCAACCGGGCTGCGGGCGAAGTTCCGGATACCCAAGCGCTACATCGTCATGCTGCCCGAGGCTGCCTCCGAAGGGGAGGAAGAAGGAATCAGTGAAGCCGCCGCGCGGGTTCTGCCAGCAAAGCAGTATGACGAGCCGGTTCTGGTAGTAGAAGACAGCCTCCTGATTGCCATGGATATCCGCAATAAACTTTCCCAGGTCGGCTTTGCCAATGTAGAGGTGGCCGGCGACTCCACTACTGCAATGGCGCAGGTCAAGCGCCTCAGGCCGGCATTTGCCGTGCTTGATGTTCATCTCGGTACCGGGACTTCCTTGCAACTGGCGCAAAAACTTCATGAAATTAGCATTCCGATCCTGTTTGCGACAGGGTATGGGGCTGATATACACTTGCCTGAGGCGCTATCCGGCGCGCCGGTACTGACCAAGCCAATCTATGCCGACCAGCTAGTGAAAGCCCTGCAAAGTCTCGGTGTTGTGGACTCGCCAGCATGAGCCTGTTGTCCAATAAGCAGTTTCTGATCGTTGAGGACGAGACGTTGCTGGCCATGCACCTGGCCAACATTTTGCGGGATCTGGGCGGTCAAGTGGTCGGAATGGCGGGCAGCGAGTCCCAGGCTCTGCAGTTGACGGAAACACAACAACCCGATCTGGTGCTCATGGATATCAATCTGGGGGCTGGCGGCAATGGGATCGAAGCGGCCCGGAGCATCAGCCACAGACACTCTATACCCGTTATATTCACCACCGCTTATGCCGATGACCAGACCATCCTGAATGCGCTCGATGTGGCGCCGTTCGGGTATTTGGTCAAACCCTTCGGAGCTTCCGAAGTCAAGACCACCGTGACATTGGCGCTCGACCGTTACCGTCTTGAGCAGATGTCGCATGAGCCGGCCTATCAGGTATCTGATGAGGAGCAAACTGCTGAACTGCGGGGAGCCGACAGCTTTCTGAAGCAGGTAAATGAAGGCATGGTGGTGATGGACCGGAAAGGGTGTATTCTGCAGGTCAACGAGGCCATCTGCCGCATGTTTGAAACATCGGAGCCTCAATTGCTTGGCAAACTGCTCAGTGATCTGCTCTGCCAGGGGCGTTCCGGGGACAATCTGGCCACGGAAATGACCGGTGGGCTGCGTATTGAGGTGTCGCTGAAAGCACCCGGGCTCAGACGTTACTGCCTTCTGTCCGTGACTGAACTGCAAGACTCGGGAACAAAGGCGCACTTCGTGGCCCTCTTCTCAGACATCACGCAGCTGAAAGAAACAGAAAAAGAACTGAGCGAACTGGCCTTCCGTGACCACCTCACCGGTGTCGGTAATCGCAACTATATGGCTTCGCTCATGGATCAGTTGCAGGAATCCCGGCAAGCCCTGGCGATCATTTTTATCGACCTTGATGCTTTCAAACCGATCAATGATGCCTATGGCCATGAAGTCGGCGACCAGGTTCTGATTGAATGTGCCGAACGCCTGAGCCACACGATTCGTGCAAAGGATCATCTGATCCGGCTCGGGGGCGATGAGTTTGTGATTGTGATGTCGGAGCCCGATGACAGCATAGAGACCTTCGCGGAGCGCCTGCTTTCCTGCATTGAACGCCCGATTGACCTGGCGGAAAACAGTTTTCAGGTTTCAGCGAGCATTGGTATCGCCGTGAGCGGAGAACAGTTCGATGTGGACGATCTGCTGCAACAGGCGGATATCGCCATGTATCATGCCAAGCAGGGCGGGCGGCACTCAATCGCGTTCTTTCGTGAGGATCTGCGTCAGAATGTGGAATACCGCCTGTTCATTGAACAGGGGCTGAGAAGTGCTCTGGATAACAAGCAACTGACCGCGTACTTTCAGCCCATCGTCAACCGTGAGGGAAAAGTCACCGCAATCGAGTCGCTGGCCCGCTGGCATGTGGACGGGGTCGGTCTGGTACCGCCCGAGCGTTTTATTCCGGTCGCCGAACAGACGCGGCTGATCCACGCCATCGGCATGCACATGTTCAGGGAAGCCTGCATTGCGGCAAGGCTGCTCGAAGACAAGGGGCATGGTGATATCCGTATTCATGTGAACGTCTCAACAGTGCAGCTGAGGAGCCCCAATCTCGTCGCTGATTTTCAGTCATATCTTGCGGAACACGGACTTGCTGCCGAGCGCTTTATTCTGGAAATCACAGAATCGACGCTGCATACGCGATCCACCCGCCATCAGTTACTGGCTTTGAAAAAGGCCGGGTTCTCACTGGCGGTTGATGATTTCGGGGTTGGGTATTCCTCGCTCTATGAGTTGCACCAGCCCGTATATGATTGCATAAAGATCGACAAATCGCTGTTGCCAGACCTGGAGTTAGAGACCAGTGGCAGTAAACGTAAAGTAATCAGACATCTGGTCAACCTGTGTCAGGATCTCGGCATTCCCACGACGATCGAGGGGCTTGAAACCCGGCAACTGTTTGACTTCGCTCACGAAATAGGGGGGCAGTCCTTTCAGGGTTTCTGCTTTTCACGTCCCTTGCATCTGTTCGCGCTCATTGATTTTCTGAACAAGCGGGGCGAGTAATTCAAGGGAGGATGGCATGTGATCAGATTGTTATGATACAACATAACATTACATTTGATTCTGATCCCGGAGACCTGAATGCACCTTAAAAAGACAAACAACCCATCCCCTTATTTGTCGCTCGGAACTCTGGCTCTTGCCGTAGCCATGTCCGTGTCACCGACTGCCCTGGCGGGCTCCCATGGTGAGCACGATGAGCACGAACACCACGACGGGCATGGCCATGAGCACGGCAGTCTGGATTCCCACGAGCATGGTGTGGCAATGCTGCAGATTGCACGGGAAGGCAATGAAATTCAGCTGAATTTCCGGTCCCCCTCGGTCAACATCGTCGGCTTTGAACACCGTGCCCGTAGCGAAGAGCAAGCGTTGTCCGTTGTATCTGCACGGCAGACCCTGGAACAAGCACAATCACTGTTTGGCTTTGAAGGCACCGCCTGCCAGCCTGCTATGGTGAATGTCGATGTGTCAGCCCTGACGCCGGAAGATAAACACCATGATGATCATGACCACAAGGATCACCATGATGACCACGACCACGACCACGACCACGACCACGACCACCAGGGAACTCACAGCGAAGTGACAGCGAGTTACCAGTTTGCTTGCGATTCCGGAAAAGCACTGGACGCCCTGCGCATTCGTCTGATTGACGCTTTTCAGGGGATCGAACACCTGGAAGTTCAGTGGGTCAGCGGAAGCGCTCAGGGGGCAATGAAAATCACCGGGCCTGATGCCCGCGTGGCTTTCTAGGTCACCGGATGTCCGAATCGGAAACTCGCAGCCCGAAACTTGCGTTTGTCCTGACGGAACCCAAAGTGCCCGAGAATGTTGGCGCGGCGGCCAGAGCTCTGAAGACCATGGGGTTTCAGCAGCTCTGGATCGTGGGCTCGGATGCGCATGAGCAGAAACAGGCCCGATGGCTGGCACACGGTTCAGAAGAAATTCTGGCGAATGTCCGGACTTTTGATACGCTTGAGGCAGTTCGTTCAGCAGCAGATATTCTGATCGGCACCACTGCCAAGCCGAGGCATGGTTTGTCCGACTGGCATGAACCCGGCCCCCTGCGCGCTGCTCTGTCGAACAAAGGGGAATCGGTCAGACAGTTTGCCCTGGTTTTTGGTCGCGAAGACCGGGGCCTGTCGAATGAGGAACTCGCGCAGTGTGATCTGCTGACCGGGTTACCGCTGGCGACAATCTATCCCTCACTCAATCTGTCCCAGGCCGTCATGCTTTATGCCTGGGAGTTACGAGAGCTCGGCCGGGCCCAGCCTGCCCAGACGGGAGTGCCCGCAATGGACAGGGCAGAGTACCCCGAATCCGGCGCAGCAGGGGTGGCTGGTGATGCAAGCTGGGCTGCGCTGCGCACGCGGCTCGTGTTTCTGCTGGAGCGGATTGGTGCGGCAAATGATCAGAAACTCAGGGTCTGGCTGCTGGAAAGGCTCGGCCTGATCGGTCAGCGCGATGTCAAAATGCTGCATACCTTGACCGGCGACATAGAAAAAGCAATCGATCAGAGAAAACAGCCATAAGCTGCGACAGATGCTGCTAGAATATTTGCTGTATTTAAAAGGAGTCATACAGCGGCATGGATCCCCTGATTGATCTGGCCATAGTGGGCGGGGGCATTTACGGCGCCACGCTGGCCTACGAAAGTGCCAGAAGAGGCCTTTCTGTCACTTTGATCGAGCAGCACGACAGCGGAGCGGCCACCTCGGCCAACAGCCTCAAGGTCATACATGGTGGGTTGCGGTACTTGCAGAGCGCGGATATACCCCGGGCCCGTTATTCAGCGGCCGAACGCCGTGAACTTCTGGCTTATGCCCCCCAACTGATCCGGCCGCTTCACTGCCAGGTGCCCCTCGGTCGCAGCCTGGTGAAAAATGAATTGTCGGTCGGGCTGGTGGCTGCTTTTTACAACTGGCTGACGCGGCACCGGAACCGGGGCTTCGCCATTGACCAGCAAGTTCCGGATGCGCGCCTGGTCAACACAGACGACTTCCAGAGAAACCTGAATACTCCTTTGAAAGAGCCGGGTGATTTTGCCCTTGACTGGCATGATGCACAGGCGATAGATACTGAACGTCTGCAGACGACCTTTCTCAGGGATGCCATATCGCATGGAGCCGAACTGCTCACTTATCACCGTCTGGTCAGCCTGAAGAAGCAGAGCGAATACTGGCAGCTCGGATGCGAGGATACAGAGAGCCTAGCGCCTCTTGAACTGCGGGCTCGCAGAGTGGTTGATTGCAGCGGAGCCTGGTCAGTCTGCGAACGCTTGCTCGACCGGGAAGAACCGAAGCAGAGGCGCTATGTCAAAGCCGTCAATCTGGTACTGAAACGTAAACTGAGCGATCTGGCATTCGGTTTCAATACCCGGAGCCGGGGCTCAAGCCGGCTCCTGTTTGCGGCACCCTGCCAGCAACATACCTTGCTGGGCACCTGGTATTTTGATGAAAACCGGCCTGACCAGCCGACCTTTGATCAGCCAGCGGCGGAGGAGTGTCTTCGGGAAGTGAACGAGGCGTTTGCGGAACCTGTGCTTTGCCTGGCAGATATCAGTCAGGTTCACGTCGGCTATCTTCCGGCCGACCGTTACAAGGCAGAAGAGAAAGACCCGGAGGCCTGGCTGCAAAAGCACAATCGGGTGTTGCAGTGGGAGGATCTACCGGATCTTTGGGTGATCAAGGGGACCAAGTACACCACTGCCCGCTATACGGCAGAGCAGTTCCTCAAAGAACACCTACCTGAAGCTGAGCTGAAAGCGACAGCAGGCGAAGAGAAGGGCAGAAAGCCCGCACCTTTGTCCGGCCCCAGGCGACGTTATGGCCATTTCGTTGAAGACTGGGAATCATTCAGCCGGTCTTGTGGGGAGTGGTCCCAGCATATCCTCAGGGGGGCTCCGGGCCATTACTGTGGGGAAGTGATCTATGCGATACGTCGTGAATGGGCGCGTCATCTGGATGATATTCTGGTTCGGCGGCTGGGTTTGGGGAACCTGGGCAGGCCGGCAACGGATACCATTGATCACGCGCTGGAATTGCTGGCAGAACATGAAGGTTGGGACGCCGGGCGGTGTGAGCTCGAGCGGGCCCGTTTGCTCTCACGATATCCGGACTGGTTGAGCTGAAAGGAGACATTGGCGGATGGAACTGGAACAAGGTTTAAGTACGCAACCTGATCATGACAGCTCTACGCAGGATTATGCCGGGCGTTTCGGTGGCACCGTGGGTAAATGGCTGCTCGAGGTACAGGATGAGGCGACCCGAAGCTGTCTTGCAGACCTGACGGCCGCAGCGGTTCTGGAGCCGGGTGGAGGGCACGGTCAGAATATCGCCGTGCTTTCCCAGGCGGGATTCCAGCATCACATCCTGTCGAGTCCCGGCTGCCCGCAGGTGATGATTGAGCCGGCACTGAGTGAGGGAAAGATCCATCTTACCGAAGGCAGTCTGGAACAGTTTCCCTTCGAAGACCGCACCTTTCCTGTCGTGATCAGCTACCGGATTCTGGCGCACATCCGTGACTGGGAGCACTATGTCGCGGAACTTTGTCGCGTCGCTGATCGGCGTGTCATCGTGGACTATCCCACTCTGAGAAGTTTCAACATCCTGACCGAGAGCCTTTATCATCTCAAAAAGGGTGTGGAGAGCAATACACGCCCCTATCGCATTTTCAAAGAGCAGGAACTCAAGTCTGCCTTCGAAAGTCACGGGTTCGAAGTGAGTCACCGCGTGGGCCAGTTTTTCTGGCCGATGGCAGTGCACCGGGGATTAAAGAAGCCGGGTTTATCCCGTGTTCTGGAGAGAACAAGTCAGGCGATCGGACTGAGAGCCCTGTTCGGATCGCCTGTGATTGCCGCCTTTGATCGGCGGAAGGTCTGAAACTTTCCAGCGCCAGACTGAGTTTCCTCTAGGCTGAGCGGATTATGTAGTCGTAGACTTCCTTCAGTTTGCGTCTGAAGGCGGTCACGCTGTGTTCGCGTTCGATCAGCACACGGGCAGCCGCCGCCTTCTGTTGGCGCAATTCGGGGTTTTTAAGCGCCTCAACCATCACATCGGCAAATTCAGACGGCGTGTCACCGGCGAGAAAACCGACCTCATCCGTCATGACCTGGGTATGTGTCGGAAGCCGGGTAGCCAGTACGGCGACCCCTGAATCCAGGTAGGAATAAACCTTCATGGGGGTGTTAACACCGTGTACGCGAGGGGACAGCAGAAGGTCGGCCTGTGACATGTAGGCGCTGATCTGTGCTACGGGACGCTTGCCGATCAGGTGCACCCGCTTGTCAATTTTCAGCTTCTCGCATTTCTGGCGATAGGCCGCTATGTGGGCATCTTCTCCCCCGATGATCACCGCATGGGCATCCGGCACGGATTCCAGCGCCAGGGCCATGGACTCCACCAGCAGATCAATCCCCTGATAGCTTTCCAGGTTGCCAATATACATCATCATGGGCCCATCGATTCCCAGACTCTGACGAAGATTCTCTTGCGGCTGTTCGACGGGCTCGGGACTGGCCAGGGAAACATCCTTGAGGATGAACACGCCCTCCTGGCGGTAGCGGTAGACCGTATCGGCAAGTGCATCACAAACTGGCACTACTGCCGTCGCTGTGCGCATGGGCAGCGATTCGATCCAGTGCAGAGTGCCCTCAACTTTCCGGAGTGAGTCACTCTTGTCGACCAGTTGCGTCGCCATGGAAGAATCCATGTCATAAACAAACCGCCGCCGGAACAGTTTGCACATGAGCATGGCCATGAAGGCGCTTTCCTCGACCGCATGCACCACATCGTAGCGGTTACGCAGGAACAGACCGATGAACTTGAGAAAGAAAAACAGGTCCAGCCAGAGTTTTTTGCCGGAGAAGCCGGGACGAATGCCTTCAACCCGGGGGAGACTGTTGGCCCGGTAAAGCCGGAAGTTGGGGTACTCCCGATCACTGCCTTCATTGAAGCACAGGCAATCCACCTGGTGCCCTTCTCCGGTCAGTGCCTGGATCAGCAAGT
Source organism: Gammaproteobacteria bacterium (assembly GCA_030427465.1). GTDB lineage: Bacteria > Pseudomonadota > Gammaproteobacteria > Pseudomonadales > Oleiphilaceae > JADJWY01. The sequence goes on from JAUIAZ010000080.1 coordinate 12,407, forward strand.
CAACCGCGATAGGGGTTCCCCGATCCTGATAGAAAGGGTGGGGAGCAAGAACAAGAATTTTCATGGCAGACGCATCTTTAACTGATTCAGGAAAAAAGAGAGCAGGGCTTCCCGGCGGTCGAACCGGGCAACCTGATAGGGTGACCTCTTGAG
>JAUIAZ010000081.1 GCA_030427465.1 Gammaproteobacteria bacterium
CATGGGCCTTCTGATTGCGCCTGCCCTTTTTCTGTTGGGTTTCTTCGATCAATTGGAAGCCGGTGCCGAGCCAGGTCTGATGTGGCAGTTACAAGTCGGGCTGATCGGTACACTGGTCTGGCTGGCTGTGAATATCAAATTTCTGATCGCCAAAGGTCAGACCGTAGGCAAGAAGCTTCTCAAGATCCGCATTGTCACGCTCAGTGGTGAATACGCTGATCCGAAGAGCGCTCTTCTGCCCCGGTATGCGTTTTATATCGGTATCGGTTACATCCCGGTGATCGGATCAATACTGTCGTTGATCAATGTGCTGTTTGTGTTTCGGGCAGACAAGCGTTGTATTCACGACCTGCTTGCCAAAACCAAGGTCGTGAAGTGCTGAAGCATGAAAATTGTGCCCGTATTTTCCGGCGGTGGTACCCGATTGATGGCGCACGTTGGCATACTGCAGGCATTGAGGGATCTGAACCTGGAATTTGACCACGTAGTGGGCATTTCCGGAGGCTCGATCGTGACCTCGCTATACTGTGCAGGCATTCCCCTGAACACCCTGAAATTGCTGGCGATGGAAACGGACTTCAGGCAGTTTCGCGGCTTTTCTGTGTATCGGTTACTTAAGGATGGAGGCCTGAGTTCGGGCGACACCTTTGAGCAGTGGATGGATGAGCGGCTTGAGGGGCGGACTTTTAATGACCTGGAAAAAGACCTCAACATTCTGGCTACGGATGTCAATGGGGGTGGGCCGGTCGTATTCAGCCGGCGGACCTCGCCCGATCTGAAAGTCTCCCAGGCCGTTCGCTTTTCCATGTCAATTCCCCTGATTTTCAGCTTCAAGCCCTACAAGGATCACGTGCTGGTCGATGGGGCCATTCTTTCAGAGGATGCCTTGTTTCAGAACTGGTCTTCCGATGGTGCTCCCACGGTCTGTTTCCGGCTCAAGAGTCAGCAGGTCACCGTCATGCGCAGGGGTGGGTCTTTCTTTCCGCTCAAAGACTACATCATGATGCTTATCCGTACTTTCATGACGGCTGTATCGCGGGAGTACGTCCATGCCGATCACTGGCACAACACGGTAGTTGTGGATACCGGCACGATTTCTTCCGTTGACTTTGACATGGATGAGCAGCAGCAGACCTTTCTCTACCATGCAGGTTTCGATACAGCAAAAGCGATTCTGCCTCAGAAGCTCAGCTCTCTGGGCGTCTAGCCCCCAGGCTCTCTCCCTTGCGAGGGGTTCAGAATGCGAACTTCCCGCTGCGGGAAGGGAATCTCGATGTTGTTAGCCTGCAGCGTTTCGAGAATGATCAGAAGCAGATCCCCGCCGACCCGGTTTCGGCCATCATCAATCCCCTCCATCCAGAACTCCACAAACATGTTGATACCTGAGTCTCCGAAGCTGTCAATCTCACAGTCCGGCTGTTCCTCCAGGGGAATGCCGGGCCCGGAAATGACCTGAGGGTGCTTGCCTACCGCCGCTTTCACCAGATCGACCATCTTTCGCACATCGGTCCGGTAAGCTACGGAGAAGTCGACCCGATAGCGCTGTTTCTTGTTTTTGTGGGTCCAGTTGGTAAACGTGGTGGTGATGAACTTCTCATTGGGAACCACGATGTCTTTGCCATCAAAAGTCTCCAGTGTCGTGGAGCGCATACTGAGTTCGGTGACTGTTCCGGTGCGTCCGTCTTCCAGTTCGATAAAGTCTCCAACGGAAACAGACCGGTCCAGCAGAATGATCAGGCCGGAAATGAAGTTGGAAGCAATCGCTTGCAGGCCAAAACCCAGTCCGACACCAACAGCACCACCAAAAACGGCCAGGGCGGTCAGGTTGATGCCCATGACTTGCAGCAGGAGCAGGGCGATCAGGAAAAACAGGCCGATCTCGAAGCCTTTAGCCAGTACCTCCCGGGTACGGATATCCAGCTTCTCCTGCCGGCGGATGATGGTCTGCCCCGTAGAGTTCGAGACTCTTCCGAGCCAGAACAACAGAGACCCAAAGAGGATAACCCTCACCAGGCCGTAGGCTGATACGTGAATATTACCGATCTCCACCGACATGGCATCGAGAATCTGGACGATGTCGTCTAGTACCCCGATCAGGTGAAGAAACAGGATGGGCAGGCCCACCCAGCGAAAGGCGATAGCGGCCAGTTCGTGAGTGACGACCAGGTTGATAAAGGAGTTGAACAGCAGCAGCATGGCCACAACCAGGGCAAACTTCATCACCCAGCCGCCGTCAAGGTGCACCTGGCTGAACTCTACCGACAAACGCAGCAGCAATATGGCGAATAAGGGGAAAAGAAGTTTGCCGAAACGGAAGCTCAGGCGTCTCAGCGGCTCCAGATTGACGCCGGGAGGTGGCTCCTGGAACCACGAAAAAAATTTGCGCACACGCTTGGCCAGGGCGTATGCCGCCAGATAGATCAGCAGGATCAGGCCAATTTCGGCGTAGGTTTCTATTCGCGTTGCGGCTGCAAGCCATTCCTGGGCGCTTTGCTGCAACCCGGTGAGTTGTTCTTCGTTGAGCATTTTTGTCTTTATACCGCTTCTTGTCAGATCGCCGGCCCGTGAAGAGAGCACGGTGACGTTTGCCTGATTTTTCATACTCGCTGAGACAAGAAGGCCATGTACAGCTATTTTTAGTAAGAAAGACCGGATTGTCGCTCTGAACAGGAGTGTGAAAGGTGTCAGATCGAAAAAATCTGGCCAACCCGGAGCAGTTCCAAAGCGTTTGCCGTCATGCTGTAATAAAAAGAGAGTCCAAACGAGGCAGCCCATGAATGTACCATCCCCCCTTGCTCAGCAGCGCCGCTTGCGCAGTGAAAAGATCCTTGGTCGCCTGAACGTTACCTTGCCGGAAGCACTTGATACCTTGCCGGATGAAGCAGAGGTTTCGCCGCGCGAACCGGAGGAAGTGCTTCAGCGTCTGCTGTGCCTGGTGGTGGTCGGGCTGAAAGCGGAAGGACTGGAAGTCAGCATACTGGCCGGACTGATTGACAGCATGGGGCTGCATGATCATTTCAATTCGGAAGAGAGCGCTTTTCTTGCTCAGGACAAGCCGGAGGCGGAAGATTGTGCTGAGTTCGCCTGGCGCTTCGAATCCGCCTGGATTTTGTGGTGGGCGCTGGGTTTCGTGCCCCGTCTGGACAGCCCGGTAGCCCAGGTTGAAATGACGGCCGTCGTCGGGCTGATCCAGAACCGCTCCCGTGAGGAGCTACTCTCAGCCAGCGCCATGCGTGCAGACAGCGAACTCCTGGATGAGTGGGACCTGATGTACCGTCTTCAGGCAGCCGCACTCGAAGCGCGGCGCTTGAAACGTCCGGCGCCTGCCCGGGCCAACACCAGTGTGGTTCTGGAACGTCAACTGGCTCTGCAGTGGCTGCTGGACCCGGCGAGGCCCGGCTGGGATGAAACCGAGTCTGCGGCGTCCCTGCAGTCAGCCTGAATCGCCGTTCAAGAGCGTCTACTTGTTATTGAGTACAGCCAGCACCTCCCGGGGTTCCTGGCGTTTGGTGTAGTCTGCATTCACAAAGCGGCTCAGAATCTCGCCGCCTTTCCCCACGACAAAAGTCGCCGGAACCGGCAGGTCGAAGTCACCTTTCCCGTTATGCTTCTCGATATCAATGCCGAACTGGGCATAGATCGGGCGCAGCGACTCCGGCAAGCTGAAAACCAGACCCAGTTGGCGCGCATAGTCTGAGTGCTCATCCGTCAGTACCTCAAATGCCAACTCATTTTTTTGCATCGTATTCAGTGAGTTGTCCGGTGATTCCGGTGTGATGGCCAGGAGTTTTGCTCCGAGGGCGTTCAGTTCGGGCAGAATTGACTGATAGGCCCGAAGCTCAAGATTGCAGTAGGGGCACCAGCCGCCGCGGTAGAAGGTGATCACCACCGGGCCATCTTCGGTGAGTCCGGACGGGCTGACAGGCTTGCCCTGGTGATTGGGTAAAGTGAAATCCGGCAGGGTGTCTCCCAGGGCGGGCGCCCGGTCTTCTATGCCGGAAGCGATGAGATCCCGGGTAGCCTCTGCCATGGTTTCCTGAACGTTTTGCGGTGCCTTTTGCCTGAAACCGGACTGGTAGGCGCTGATTGCTTCCTGAAGGGTTTGATTCTCAGACATGATGTTTTCTCGCATGATTTTGAGCGTTTATTCAAACATTGTTTTGAGTGATCATTCAAGTTAATTTGAATGGATGTTCAACAGAGGCAGGTTTCAGATACAATGGCCCGATTGAACGGGGAGGCCAGAATGGCAAGAGCCAAATTCAAAGAGTCAGAAGTCCTGGATTCCACCACGTCGCTGTTCTGGCGGCACGGCTTTCAGGGGGTCTCGGTACAGCACCTGGTGGAGGCGACAGGCATGCAGCCTGGCAGTCTCTATCATGCGTTCGGCAGCAAGGAAAAGCTCTTTTTGAAAGCCCTGAAGCATTACGCCGAACAGACACAAAAACGGATTTTACACACGCTGTTCGAAGCACCAACTGTCGGGGAAGGAGTTTGTCGCCTGCTGGAGTCGATGATAGAGGAGGCCGGACAGACCGGATACTGCAGCTGCTTTCTGATAAAAACCAGACTGGAAATACAGGAACCCGCAGAAGCGCTCACTTATGTCACCGCTCAGATGAAGGCGAACGAAGAGCTGTTCGCCAACGCCTTGGCACCTGAATACGGCGAGGCGGAAGCTGCGCAGCGGGCTGCCAGTCTCATGCTGCACATTGCCGGGCTTCGAATCTACGGTTATCTGGAGAAAGACCCTGACCGCCTCCTGGATACGCTGCAACTGGGTCTGCCCTGGTTGCCTTGGACAGCGCGTCAGGTGGATTGAAATGAACAGTACCTTGCTGAGTGTATTCATTCCCACCTTTCTTTTTGTATCTGCGACACCTGGTATGTGTATGACACTCTCACTCACTCTGGGTATGCAGATTGGTGTCAGCCGGACGCTTTGGATGATGTGGGGAGAACTGCTCGGCGTCGGGCTCGTCGCTCTGGCAGCGGGCGTGGGTGTAGCCACACTCCTGCTGGCCTTTCCTTCCGTCTTCCTGATTCTCAAAGTCGGTGGGGCGATTTTTCTGGGCTATCTGGGTATCCAGTTGTGGCGCTCCAGAGGCTCGCTGGCGCTGAAGCTGGACAGTGAACTGATTCTGCCTTCGCGTCGCAACCTGATGATGCAGGGCTTCGTGACCGCGGTAGCCAACCCGAAAGGCTGGGCCTTCTTCATTGCGCTGCTGCCGCCCTTCATAGACAGTAACCAGGCGGTTCTGCCACAGGTTGTCACCCTGATTAGCCTGATCTTGATGATTGAGTGGATCTGCCTCATGCTGTACGCCACCGGAGGCCGCAGTCTGGGGCGCTTCCTTCAGCAGGCATCGAATGTCCGGCTGGCAAACCGCATCAGTGGTACCCTGATGATCGGTGTCGGACTGTGGTTACTGCTGGAATAAGAGTTACTGCTGGAATAAAAACAATACGCCCGAAAGGGACGAATCAAGGAGAGCAGGTATGCGATGGAAGGGGCGTCGTCAGAGTCGTCACGTAGAAGACCGGCGGTCACAACGCTCAGGGGCCTATGCTGGCAGCGGGAGCAGTGCATTGTTGCGTTTGCTGCCTCTGTTGTTGGGCAAGAAGCGCGGAAAGTTCACTCTGGTTCTGATCGTCGGACTGCTTGCTGCTCAATACTTTGGCGTGGATATTGGTGGGTTGCTGGGCGCTTCCGCTCCCGGGGGGCAGGTGGCCTCTGAATCCCGGCGCGTGCCTGATCCGGCAGAAGACGAGCTGGCAAAGTTTGTTTCGGTTGTACTGGCTGATACGGAAGAGTCCTGGCACTCGTTGTTTCAGAAGATGAACCGGCAGTATGAAGAACCCACTCTGGTACTGTTCAGCGGATCAGTCCGGTCAGCCTGTGGTTCTGCGAGTTCTGCGATGGGACCTTTTTACTGTCCGGCTGACCGCAAGGTCTATATCGATCTGTCTTTTTATCAGGATCTGAAGAACCGGCACGGTGCGCCGGGTGACTTTGCACAGGCTTACGTCATAGCGCACGAAGTGGGGCACCACGTGCAGACCCTGCTCGGGATCTCTCAAAAAGTCTACCAGCAGCGTCAAAGCGTAAGCCAGACGGCAGGCAACCGGCTATCAGTCAAGCAGGAGTTACAGGCCGACTGCTTTGCCGGCCTGTGGGCTCATCAGGCAGAAAGGTTCCGTCAGTTGCTGGAACCCGGCGATCTGGAGGAGGCCCTGAAAGCAGCCTCGGCAATCGGGGACGACCGCCTGCAGAAACAGGCCCGTGGTCGGGTGGTGCCTGACAGTTTTACACATGGCAGCTCTGCCCAGCGCGTATCCTGGTTCCGGCGTGGCTATGAGGCCGGCACTCTGGAAGCTTGCGATACTTTCGCCGCAGGGGCGGTTGCCGGATGAGTGACAGTCTGCTTCTGAAAGTTTTCGTGCCACTGGGCCTTTTCATCATCATGTTCGGACTGGGATCAACGCTGACCCGGGCGGAGCTCCGGGCAGCGCTGTCTCATCGTGTCGGTCTGAGTACCGGGCTGTTTGCCCAGCTCGTCCTCCTGCCTGCGATTGGACTCTTGCTGGCCTGGCTGGCCCCGGTATCCTTTGAATTCAAAATCGGGATTCTGGTTCTGGCGTGCTGCCCCGGTGGCACAACCTCCAATGTCTTTGCTCACCTGGCGAAGGGGAATCTCGCACTGTCTGTCAGTCTGACTACCATCAGTAGCCTGGTATCCCTCATCACCATGCCTGTAACTCTGGCTTTGGGTGTCGGCCTGTTGAGTGATGAAGCGGTGCCCTTCGACATGCCCCAGGGCCAGATCATCAAAAGCCTGCTGGCCCTGACGGTCGTGCCCGTGTGTCTTGGCATGTTGTTCCGCCACTACCGGTCGGCCCTCGCAGTGCGCCTGGAACACCGGATTTCCCTCTTCAGCAGTGGCTTTCTGGCTGTTCTGATTGCCGTTATCATCGTGCAGGAGTGGTCTGTCCTGACCGCAAATATTCCTACGCTGGCCCCGCTACTGATTCTGATGAGTGCGGCGAGTATGCTGGCCGGCTTCGGTCTGGCCAGGGCCTTCCGGACAGACCATGCGGATGCGGTTACCATCGGGCTTGAGGCGGGCATACAGAACTCCGGACTGGCCATCTTCATTGCGCTGGTGGTGCTTGCTAACGAAGCCATGACTGTTCCGGCTGCGGTCTACACTTTGTGCATGTATTTCAGTGGTGCCTTCATGATCTGGCTGGGCCGAAAATCAGCGCCCCCCAAGTCAGGCTGAGATTTTACAGCATTTGATAATTCCGGTGTTTTTTTGAGGGCTGGTCGAAGTCCTGATTCAACGCAAAGCGATAAAATGGCAGCACGTTGAATTGGCTATGGATTTTGGCATGAAGGCAAACGAACACTCTCTGACCCGTCAGCTCCTGCAGGGAAAGCAGGTTTTGATCACTGGCACCAGCGGCTTCCTCGGTAAAGTCGTTCTGGAGAAAATTCTCCGGGAAATTCCACAGATCGGTGGCGTGACGCTCATTGTCCGTGGCAGTCGCAAATACCCTGACGCCACTGAGCGTTTTCGGGCAGAAATCCTGAGTTCATCGATTTTTGATCGCCTGAAAGAGAAGGGTGCTGACCAGTTGCAGCGCCTGGTCGATGAAAAGGTGCACTGCATAAGTGCTGAAGTAACAGAGACACGTTTCGGTCTGTCCGAAGCCGCTTTTGCAAAACTGGCCTCAGAGATTGATGTCTTCGTAAACTCGGCTGCCAGCGTGAACTTTCATGAGCCGCTGGACCAGTCACTGAAGATCAATACCTATTGCCTGAACCAGATTGCCGAGTTCGCCAATCTGGCTGGCAATATCCCTGTGATTCAGATTTCAACCTGCTATGTGAATGGTCATAACCGTGGCGAAATCCGGGAGGCCGTATACGGGCCAGCGGGGACTCATGTCCCGCGGGATACGGCCGGACACTACGATATTGAAAGCATCTTTTCCGTCCTGGAGCACAAGATAGCCCAGGTCAAAGCCAGCATTACCGAGCCCAAGGCACGCGAAGCGGCCCTGGCAGATCTCGGGCTGGCAGAGGCCAATCGCTATGGTTGGGGGGATACCTACACCTTTACCAAATGGCTGGGTGAACAACTGATTCGCAAGCGGCTGTCTGATGGCACTCTGACGATTGTCCGGCCTTCGGTTGTAGAGAGCTGCTGGGAAGAACCCCGGCGAGGCTGGATAGAAGGAGTGAAAGTCTGTGATGCCATCCTTCTGGCCTATGCTCGCGAGAAAGTATCTTTCTTTCCGGCGCGCAAGGCCGGGGTAGTCGATATTATTCCCGTCGATCTGGTGGCGAACAGTGTGATTCTGGCCATGGCGGAAACGCTTCAGGCGCCCGCAGCGTTTCGTATCTATCAAAGCTGCAGCGGTTCGCGGAATCCGCTCAGGGTCGGTCGGTATGTGACAACCATCTGTGAAGAAGTACGGGTCAACTGGGAAAAGTACCCCAGGCTGTGTCGCAAGCAGCCTCAGCGTAAGTTCATTCTGGTGAACAAGTATCTGTTTGTTTCTGCGATAAAGGCTGTCCAGGCGGCGCTGAGGCTCGGTCAGTGGTTCAACCCCGTGCGTGGCAAGCAGCCTTCAAAGGCACTGAAAATGTTGGAGTCTACGCTGAAACTGACTGGTATTTATGCCACTTACACCAGCCCGCGGTATGTCTTCAACAATGATCGCCTGATGGATCTGGCTGAGCGCATGGGGCCGGTGGACAAGGCGCTCTTCCCGGTAGACGCGGCAAGAATCGACTGGGATGAATACTTCTGTGATGTCCATGTGGCAGGGCTCAACCACTATGGCATGGAAGACCGGGAGACGTTAGCTAGTGATGCTGAGACTGGACCCGAGGAGGAAGCCGTCCCGGATCAGGGGCTCGAAAACGGGGCGTCTCCCGCTTGAAGTGGGGCGATGCAGAATTCGGTTAATTTGTTTGCGCACGCTCCGCCTGCGTCAGCTTCCCCACAGCCAGACATGAATGAAACGGTTTGGCATCAACGCCAGAGTGCCAGCCAGAATAAAGCCAAAGAAATAAACAACCAGGATGTGCCTTTTGTGCGCCAGGATATTACCCGTCTTGACCGAGTAAAATGCTGCCGGAATGGCATACAGGATCAACACGCTGAGCAGGTGGAGGGGCCCGAAGTGATTGAAGAGGCGTGGGCCAATCGTCGCGGGCATCACCAGGGTTGTTATTGCAATGAGCATCATCAGGAGCATGAAAATCTGGCCCCATTGACGGTGTCCTTCAGTCCCTTTCCTTTGAACTAGCAACACTGTAGCGATAATAAAAGCGAAAGTGACCGTAAGGGCATGCCAGATTTTGAGTTCAATGGATTCCATGTAAGACGGTCCGTTTAGGGAAGTGTCGGTTTCTGGATAACCGGTTAAGCTGGCCAAAGAGTTTAAAGCCAATCGCCCAGCATGGCTGTCTGGGGCAATGCCGGGTGGTGCAGTCGAACATGGCCAAAACCGTAGTATAGTTGCTCTGTTGGATTCTGTTGGCCAGGATGAGCGCTTTGGCAGCCTGGGGCTCTCAGTAGAGCTATCTTCAGATCAGGGTGGCACCGGCCATCAGCGTCAACACGAGCAGGATAACCAGTCCACCCGCAAACCATCTCATGCGGTGGGGCACGTAATTGCGGGTGATGTGAATCCGGCAGTGTGCCAGACGTGTTATGACGTATGCCCAGGCCAGTACCAGAACCGGCACAGTTACCGAGTTGCTGCTGTAGAAATACAGGCAGAGAGCCATGAACAGCAGAGGGGTTTCAAACTGGTTGCGGAGGTTGTTGTTGACCAGTTGCACGGGCTCTGTCCAGAGACTGGCATCGACTGCCGCTTTTTTAACGTCTATCTGATTGCTGGCCGCAGCAGCAGTTTTGCGTTGCAGCAAAGGAATGTAGAGCAGCAGGGTAAACAGAATCTGGACGAGCAGGGGCCAGATAATCGATTGCGCAGACATGGACTTTCCTCCGGTAGATTTCTAAGCTAATATGGACACTGTCCATATTGGGTGAAATAGCCGCTTTCGTCAACAGCCAATGCCTGGATTCCTGATTTACCCGGCCTAGCTTAAGGAGTCCCCGCGACCTATGAGCAGTAAAGCTTACCACCATGGAGAACTTCGCCAGGCTTTACTGGAGCATGCCATGCGCCTGCTGGATACAGAAGGCGAGACCGCGCTTGGGGTTCGCCGGCTGGCCCGGGAGCTGGGCGTAGCGCACTCCGCACCGGCCAACCACTTCCCGCGGAAAAGTGATCTGCTGACGGCAGTGGCGGTCCGCTGTTTTGAAGACCTGGAAAAAAGTTTCGAAAGCGGGTCCGGAAAGTCCGGCCAGCAACGCCTGAGAAAAATTGCTGACGGTCTGTATGGCTATGCGTTCCGTTTTCCCCAGCGGTATCGGTTCATGTTCAGGCCCGAGGGCCTGCGTAACCCGGATCCGCTTTTACGAGGCATCATGGAGCGCTTGTACGCAGAACTGGGTGCTGCCTTGTCGATGAGCCTCAAAGGACGACAGCCAGATCCTGAGCGGACATTCGCCGTAGACTCTTACGCGATATCTCTCTGGTCGATGTTACACGGTTACATACTCATGCGCCTGGACGGAAACTTTGAAGCCGGGCGGGATGAGCTGGCCGGTCTGGACAGAGAGCAGGCCATTCTGGAGTTGTGGCTGACGACTTGTGATTGAACAGTTTTTGCTGGAAACCGGGCACTGTTCCGGCGTATTGTGCATTGATTAACAACTGTAAATTAATGAAAAGCCGGACATGACGGTCTCCAGAAACACCAACATTCTTTTGCTGTATCCATGGTTACTACTGAGGTTACTACTGATGCTACTGCCTGCATTGATGGCGAGGGCGGAAGTGCCGGTTATGGCCCCCTCTGTTTCCGGTGATGCCGGCAGTAATCAGGATATTCTGGTTGTCAGGCTGTACCAGACTCAGGCCCGATATTCCGGTGGACTGGCGTTGCTGGATCTCGCGCTGGGCAAGCTGAATCGCCCCTACCGGATTATCCGGCCCGAGACGCAGGTCATGAACGAAGCGCGAGGGGAGCGGCTGGTGATTCAAGGGCAATTGGATTTACAGTTCATGTCCACCACTCCGGAGCGTGAGCGTGCCATGATCCCGATTCGTATCCCGGTGTATCAGGGTATTCTGGGGCTCAGGCTGCTGCTAGCCAAGAAGGCCAACGCACAGGCACTCTCCAGAATTCGCAGTGCAGAGGATCTTGCCAGGTTTACCGGGGGGCATGGCTCTGACTGGGGAGACTTGCCGGTTTATGCGGCCAACCAGCTGCCGGTGATTACTAACCCCAATTACGAGGGGCTGTTCCGGCAGTTGATAGCGGCACGTTTTGATTACTTTCATCGCGGCCTGAACGAGATCTGGGATGAACATGCACGCTATCAGGATCAGCTGGTTATTGTGGATGACGTGATGCTGTTCTACCCCTTGCCGACTTACTTCTTTGTTTCTCCCTTCCGGCCGGAGCTGGCTGTTTTACTCGAGACCGGGCTCAGGAGAGCGTATGCCGATGGAAGCGCCCAGGATTTGTTTCAGTCGCTCTATGGTGAGAGAATCGCCCAGGCCAATCTCCGCTCCAGACATCTGATTATTCTGAAGAACCCCGATCTGCCGGAGAGAACGCCTCCGATTGATACCAGCTGGTGGTTACCTGAATGAATACTGCTCCCGATCCGCGCCCGGTTGACGACTCCGCCATAGAAGGGCACGTGTACAAAGTTTTTCCCAGTGACCTCAATGCACACTATTCCGTATTCGGCGGAAAAATCATGGCCACCTGTGACCGCTTGGCGCTGGTGGTTGCTGAGCGGCACAGCGGCTATCCCTGTGTCACAGCTTCCGTTGATTCCTTCCATTTCAGGGCACCCGCCAAAGACGGTGACACGCTGATTTTTCAGGCGTCTGCCAACCGGACATTTCGCAGCTCCATGGAGATCGGAGTCCGGGTAATGGCAGAGAACAGCTATACCCGGGATACCCGCCACATCGTATCTGCCTACTTCACTTTTGTGGCTTTGGGAGAAGACCAGAAACCGGTGGAAGTGCTGGATGTCAAACCCGTGTCGGAAAATCAGAAGCGTCGCTACCGCGAGGCAGGAATCCGCCGCGACAGTCGTCTGGCGATGCGGGAGCAGATCCGCAGCGGGAAGGATCAGGTATAGTTTCCCCAGAGTCAAAGTGCTAGGTTGAGTCCAGCCACCTAATGACCAGCCGAGGAGTCCGATTATGGCCAAACGCACCCGCGTCACCTTTACCAGTGGCGAACACCAGTTGGCAGGCGCTTTGGAAGTACCTGAAAGCGGCGAGCCGAAAGCTTATGTCCTGTTTGCCCACTGCTTTACCTGTGGTCAGAAAAGTGTGGCGGCGACCCGCATTTCCAGGCACCTGGTGGATCTGGGGTTTGCCGTTTTGCGCTTTGATTTTACCGGTCTGGGCGGGAGTGACGGGGACT
>JAUIAZ010000469.1 GCA_030427465.1 Gammaproteobacteria bacterium
TTTTTTTTGGCGTCGGTCTCAAGCTGCAGGGCCGAACAGGGCGTTGTCGATGTAGTCACACAGACAGTGAATAGCGAGCAGGTGAACTTCCTGGATTCTGGCTGTTGACTCTGAAGGGACACGGATCTCGATATCATCAGAAGCCAGCAGAGAGGCCATGTTACCGCCATTTCGCCCGGTCAGGGCCACCACTTTCATACCCCGGTCATGGGCTGCCTGTATTGCCTGAAGCACGTTGCTGCTGTTTCCACTGGTAGAGATGGCGAGCAGAATGTCTCCTTCTTTGCCCAAAGCGCGTATCTGCTTTGAGAAGATTTCATTGTAGCTGTAGTCATTGGCAATGGAGGTCAGTGTTGAAGTGTCCGTGCTCAGCGCAACCGCTGGCAGAGCGGGGCGCTCACGCTCGAAGCGATTGAGAAGCTCTGAAGAAAAGTGTTGTGCATCACCGGCCGAACCGCCGTTGCCGCAAGAGAGAACCTTTCCTTCATTCAGCAGAGAGGAGACGATCAGTGCGCCGGCGGCGTCTATGGTGCCCGGCAGAACCTCCATTGCAGCGACTTTGGTTTCAATGCTGCTTTGGAACAGGGTTTTAATACGATCCAGTGAATCCATGGGTGCTTTTCCCTCTTTGCCCGTTAACAGAACGCATGTTTTATCCAGTTTACAGAATCTGGGCCGTCTATGGCTATGACATCGAAGCGACAGGGGGCTTGCAGGGATGGGTTCTGTTGCAGATACCGCTGAGCACAAAGCCGTAGTCGCTGCTGTTTCCTGGGTGTAACGCTCGCTGCAGCGCCGCCGAAACGAGTACTTTTACGAAACCGGACCTCGATGAAGCAAAGGGTCTTGCCATCTCTGGCGATAATGTCAATTTCGCCGGTCCGACTACGATAATTCCGCGCAATAATCTTTATATTGTGTTGAATCAGCCAGTCAATGGCTTTCTGCTCCCCTTGATCGCCCAGGTCGCGGGTGCACGGATCTGCTGCCGGATTCACAAGGGATCTTCTGCGCTTTCAGTCTGTGCATCAACCAGCCTGGGGAGCGGGGTGACAGCGCCTTTGCTGAATGTGGCCCACTCCAGGGACCGCCGCAAAGCCCCGGTTGGCGTCATGCTTAGCTCTCCGGTCTGTCCCGCGTAAAGGCTGGCCGGGAAAGACTTCATGAGGGCCAGTCGGGTCGCGAGATGGAAGGCGTCATTGCCCATGGCGAAGAATGAGGAGTAGGCACCAGGATGGTAGCGTTGTGACTCTTTCCGTAAAGACAGTGTCTGGGTCAGCGCCCAGGGCATTTCGGTGAAAATGACGCCATTCAGATCGTTGTTCTCGCGGGCTTCGCTGTTGCTGTCATTGACCTGAGAGGTTGCGTAGACTGGCAGGTCGGAGGCGAAATAAAAGGCCAGCAGTGGTTTTACCTGTCGTGCGATAACTGGTGGAGCAATCATCAGCACCGCATCGACGTCCTCGCGGCGGCGGGGCGTGTAGTCTACCGTGCCGATCAGGTACTGCAGCTCGCGAGCCCTCTGACGGCTTTGTCCGACATGGAGCTGTTCGGCAATCGTAGTGGAAAGTCTGTCGGAGTCCACGGCAACATTCCAGCCCAGCGCGTCGATGCCATTCTCGCTGGCTGCTTCTGCGAAGCGGGTGGCAAGTTTGCGGCTCCAATTGGCGCCCGTTGCCAGGACGAGAACCCGTCGGTACTGGTTCCGGGTCATGAGGTCGAGGAGTTGGCTGATCTCGTCTTCACTACTCAATCCGAACTGGAATAGTTCGCTGCCGGGTTCAGTTGTGGTTCCGGTGTAATTCAGGGCCAGCACGGCTGGTGACTGAGGCTTTATAGCGGCCAGTTCTTCAACTTTTTCTTTCTCCAGGGGGCCAACGATCAGGTCATAACCTTCCAGCTGAAGCCCAAGGTAGGTGTTGGTGATGTTGCCCTGGCTGGAATCAATGATATCGATCTGGGTGCGGTCAGACTTGCCGGGCCGGCTGTCGAGGTAGGCTCCGATGAAGCCATCACGGATCGCGGCTGCGGCTCGAGAGGCCGGGCCGGTTTCAGGCAGGAGCAGGGCAATCCGCTCTGGGCGGTAGGTGGGTAGTCGCTGCAGCAGGGCCAACTCCTGAGGCAGGATAAAGCTGGCCCGGTGTTGTGGGTGCGAGGCGATCCAGCGGTTGAGGGCGTCCAGCTGCTTGTCCAGTGAGCGGGCGTTTTGCTGAACCGTTTCCGCGAGCTCAAGCCAGCCGCTGGCATCGGGTATGCTCCGGTATTCCTGCCGGTTCTGGAGCTCAATCCGTTCCAGCGCCGGAATGCGTTTGAGCAGTTGCCAGATCGCATCATGATTCCCGAGTGCGCTGGTGTCATCCAGAAGGCCATTGAGCTGTATCCGCATCAGGGCGGCATCAGCGATTCGTCCCTGATTTTCAGCCTCAGTGGCACGCGCGAGCCGGGCTTCAGTCTTGAGGGGCAGTGGCA
>JAUIAZ010000470.1 GCA_030427465.1 Gammaproteobacteria bacterium
CATACAGGGCATCCACACGGTTCAGCCGCTCGCTGAATTCCAGATTCCCGTGACTGATATCCATGAGCTCTCCCACGGCGAAGCGGTAGTGGGCGAACCGCCGCTCCTCACCAAAGAGCCACTCACTGCTGCCGTCATCAAAATGTTGGGCACGCAGGGCATCCACCCGGGCATATCGGTCCATGGCCGGTAGCCGGGTATCCTGGGTCAGGCTGCCCAGCTCATTTTTATACTCCGGAAACGCTGCCGCCAGAGCTTCTACCCGCCGGGCAAAAGCCGCATCGGGGTAATCCGCCAGCAAGCGGTGCAAGGAGGCCAGACACTGCGATGGCTCGCACGCCGATAACCAGCGTTCCAGCCATTGCTGCAAATGCCCCGGAAACTTCTGGTGCTGCTGCAGGCTGCTCTGCCACTGTCGGCGCAGGGCCTCCTGCCTTTCCAGTTCGCCCAGTCGCGCTTCCAGCATGGACTGATCCTGCTGGTCGCTGCCACTTTTCCGCGCACTCTGGTCGCCCGGCTGTGAGCCAGTGGCCAGCGTACTGTTCCGCTGGCTCTGACCGGAGGCGGCCGGACCGCCGTCCACCGGCCCGGCATTCAGCCAGAGACCGGTCAACAGGATCGCTGGCAGCAACAACCACAGGCATCGTGAAGACCACATAAGCCCGACCTAGAAGCTGAAGTCGCCCAGGACAGGGAAATGATCAGACAGATCCCAGACGCCCCACAGCGGCTCGTTCAGACTTCTGAATACCCGCACGTCATTGCGGGATTCAAGTGGCTGCCGATGATCACGCGCGTAAACCACATAATCCAGATATTCAACATTGGAACCGCCAGCCAGGCTGCCACTGATATTCTGGTTGATGCGCGGATCATAGGTCGAGGCGGTATAGCCCGTCGACAGCGGGGCTTCCGCGCCGAGATTCTGTAACATGTCGGCATAGTCACCCGCCCAGCGCAGTTTGTTGACATTGAAGTCGCCGCCCATCAGCAGCGGCTCGGACGCCGGGATATTCTGGGCATCGGCGAGGCTGCGGATCTGGCGAAACTGTTCCTGCCGCAGTGCGCGGGCCTCATCAGAGTCACTGGAAGCTGTATGCGTTCCGGTCAGGTGATAGGCTTTACCCTGCTTGATCACCTGTACATAGGTCACGCCTCTTTCACTGAAGCAATCCGTTCCGGCACAGCCCGGAAACACATAGTCCGCCTGGCTGACGATCGGCCAGCGGCTGGCAATCATCACACCGCCATCAAACAGATTGATCCCAGGCGCATTCAATACTTCGGTCTGGTAAGGATATTCCTGCGCCAGACGTTCCAGGAACGCTTCCCGCTTCCCCCCGAATACTTCCTGCAGCAAGAGCACATCGTAGCCGCTCAGGTGCTCCGGCAGTCCGTCCAGGCGATCATTGATACGCGTAGCCAGCAGCGGCAGCGCCCAGATGTTGTAGGTCAGTACCTTGAGCCCATTCCCGGTACTGGCCGCCTCCACCACAGGCTTGTCATGCAGGGTGTAATGGAAGTCGTCGTAACCACCGGTAAACTTTGCTTTGAAGCTGCTGGAGGACTCGCGCGATGCAAAGCGGGTGTCAAAGGTATGAATCTCGCGATCGGAATACCAGGGCGACTGGAAATCATCACTCCGGGCGCCGTGCCGAATGGTACTGCCGTACCAGGTACCGCGCAGGGTCTGTGCCATGACCACGGTATCAGCCCCATTGCTGACCCGGGTTTCAAATTTGTAGTTGGCCCCGGAACGCAAGCCACTGTAGCGGTTAAAGCGCAGTACCCGTTTGGTTTCCCAGGGCCCGATTTGCGTGGCTTCCTGTTGCCACTCATCGCCTTCATCCAAAGTCCGGTCACCGGAATGATGCACGTCTACCGATACTGTCTCCGGTGTCGAGTTGGTGATAAATACATAACTGTCGGCCAGTGCCTGGGTACTGCAGGCCAGCAGCCACAGACAAACGAGCCCGATTCTGGTCAAAGCTTTCATCAATCTTTTCGCCTTTCTTTCATAAGTTTCTTTATCGTTTTTTTTAGGTTCATCGCTCTTGCACATTGCATTAGATGAACAGTGTTAATATAACATCGTTAAATTAAAAGTCAGCGGGTTTGAACGGCTCCTTTTGAAAATTGAGAGCTGGTTAAAAGTTCAGCGACCAGAGCGGTGAGGCCTTCGAAGGGCGCACCTATCGCATGATAGTGCTCGCCGCACTGTTTGGCGGGCTCGCGCCTTTCTGCTCCTGCGAAGTCATTCCTTTTGTGGCCGCCCTGCTCGCAGTGGGGGCGCCACTGTCAGCGGTCATGGCCTTCTGGTTGTCTTCGCCGCTGAAAGCCGGCCGCCAGCAGTTCTGTGAGCAGTTGCTGGAAAATGGCAGTTTCCTTCTGAAATGGCTGATGCTGGCCTACCTGCTCGAGGCGCTGCTGATCCTGTATATTCCCGCTTCCCTGATAGCCGGGGTAGTC
>JAUIAZ010000082.1 GCA_030427465.1 Gammaproteobacteria bacterium
TGATAGAAAGGGTGGGGAGCAAGAACAAGAATTTTCATGGCAGACGCATCTTTAACTGATTCAGGAAAAAAGAGAGCAGGGCTTCCCGGCGGTCGAACCGGGCAACCTGATAGGGTGACCTCTTGAGTAATGCCTCACGCAACAGCGCGCCATTCTCGAAGACAGCGGAGGGAAAATGGTCCAGAAGAACGCCTGAGCGGCCCACATGCCGTATCTGACCTGAAACCGGCAGCGGGTCGGTACCCGGAACCACTGGCACACGCACCTGAGCCGCCTTGACGAAGGCCTTGACGGGACTCCAGAAGGCCGGGCGACCACTGTTGTCGCCAAGCACAAAGCGGCCGGCGTATTCGCTGTCCAGCAGCTCGAGAATGATCTGGCCGCGCTTTCCCAGCCACTTGCCGAAGCCCCAGGGCAATATCACGGGATACTCATCACAGAAGCTGTCCAGCAGTTCCCGCACGGGTTTTCCCTGGTATGCACCGATAAAGGCATCTGAGTGGTCTGGCAGGGCTCCGACCAGTACTTCGAGACCTTCCGCGCTGACAAACTGTACGCCCCGGAAAACAAACAGCTCCCGGCCATCCATTGCCTGTACCCGGAAACCGGCATCTGTTTTACTGTCCTCCCTCACCTGCCAGGCACTCCCTTCGGGAAGCTGTCCGGCAAGGGCGGACTCTCTTTGCTGCCGGGTCCAGATTACCGCCGGTATGGCGTTGCGGAGCCCGCGGCTACGAATCGACTGGCTGAGATTGGTCCAGGCATGCTCGAGCAGTTCACTGGCACCAAAGCCATCATAGAAATGCACGTGGGTGTCGAGTGAGATGCCGAAGTCGTTCTGTTCATTCATCATTACAGCCAACCCTGGTCTACATACCAACGCGTCAGGTGGCGGATGCCTCCTTCACTGGAGTATTTGTAGAGATTGCCCAGATCCCGCTGAATCTTGCTGGTCTCGAACGAGCGGTCCTTGGTAAAAAAGGCGACCCGTCTGGGGTAGATTGGCGGCTCAATATTCAGGGGCTTGCAGATGGCTTCACACAGATACCCGATCAGGAAAAACGGGCTGGCCGGGATACGCAGGCTGCGATTGGGAAGCCCCAGGGTTTCCTTGATGACGCGGGTCATTTCCGGAATCGAATAAGTCTGGGGATTTCCACAGATGTAAATCTGGCCCAAGGCTTTTTCCGTGGTCGCCGCTGCCACAATGTAGCGCACCAGATCTTCTACATGGATCAGGTGGTAAAGCCCTTTGCCGAAGCCCAGAATCGGTGTAACGGGCATCTTGGCGAGCTTGAAGATCTTCAGCAGGCGCCGGTCGCCTGGACCATAGATAGCGGCCGGGCGGATCACGGTAAGGGGCAGGTTTTTCTCTTTCGAAAAAGCCAGAATCCACTGTTCACCCTCGACCTTGGTGCTCTGGTAGATATCGCCTGGGTTGTAGGGACTTTCTTCATTGGCCGGCGGGTTTTCAATGTGGCCGAGAACACCGACTGTGCTGACATGCACAAACTTGCGGAAGTCCGGTTGTCTGGAAGCCGCTTCCGCCAGCAGCTGGGTGCTCTTGATATGCACCAGGCTGTAAACTTCATCCCCGGCCTTGGCTTCACGGTAGGCTGCAGCCAGGTGGAAGACATAGTTGACCCCCTGCATGGCCTTTTCGATCAGGTCCTCGTCGTAGACATTGCCCCGGTGCCAGGTTACCGGCAGATTCTCCAGGTCACCCAGGCGGCTGCTGGGGCGGGCGATGGCATGGATTTTACAGCCGGTTTCGGCCAGTGCGCGGATCAGATAGTTACCGGTAAAACCGGTTGCGCCGGTGACGAGCACCTTGTCCGTGGACGTCAACATCCTTTTTTCCTTACATCCTGAGAGTATCCCGCCATTTTAGCTCAGCCCCCCCGGAACCTGAAGCCGGACGCGGAATTCTTGCAATGTTTTTCGTTCTCGCGGATAGCCTCTGAAATTTGCCACTTTGCAGAGGCCTGCCTATCAGCTCACAGACTGGGGAATTACATATTGTTACATTGGACGGCGAATAATCAGAACTGCCGGTCTGCGGCGGGTAAATAAACCAATGTCAGGGAAAGGACCATCTCCATGAAATCACTGCATGTAATGTTTTTTGCATTGGCGGCCTTGCTGTCACTGCCGCTTCAGGCTGCTACTTTTACGCTATCGGGTGGCCAGGCGTTGACTTTGCCGGGTAATTTCAATGCACCCGCGGGCCTGCCCACGCTCAGCCCAGGCGATGCCTTTACGGCATTCTCAGCCGCTGCGGCTGGTAACGGTGAGGGGGTTTACCTGACTCACGATAGCCGGGTTACTTTTGAATACCTGGGAACGGAAGCCGGTAATCACAATGTATCGTCTACGAGTCAGTTCAACGATTTCTTTTCGAACAAAGTGACTCCGGTGGGCAGCAGTTATTCAGAACAACAGAGCGCAGGTGCACTGGATTTCATCTTCGCCACCAATGGCGCGGCCAGTGGCGGGATTCCGGGTGCCTACAAGAATGCCACGGGTACGCTGGGCCTTGGTGGCCTGTGGCTAGGTGTTTTCCTGGAGTCACAGACTTCTGCCATTCTGATGTTCGGTGATGGCTATGGCGATACGGACTTTGATGACATGATCGTGCGAGCGACCGTTGCGCCAGTGCCGCTGCCTGCGGCGGTATGGATGTTTGTTGCAGCACTTGCCGGCTTTGCAGGCATCCGCTCGAAAGCCCGGAGCTGAACCAGACCTTGAGCTAAACAAGGTCATCTTTCAGGCGGAGTGCTCAACGCGGTTTCTGCCTGACTCTTTGGCCTTGTAGAGCGCTTTGTCAGCGGCCTCCAGAAAACCGGACAGGGTGTCTTCTACGTCCGGTATTTTGCAGTTTACGCCGATGCTCACACTGATTTTCTGACAGAAATGCCTGGCGAGAATCGGAGTGCCGTTGATCGAAGCCCGTATTCTTTCCGCCACGACCAGGGCGCCTTCCAGTGGGGTTTCCGGGAGCACCACACAGAATTCCTCGCCACCGTACCGGGCACTCAGGTCTGTGGGTGAACGCATGGCGTCTGCGAAGCGCCTTGCGACCTCTTGTAGGCAGATATCCCCGACCAGATGCCCGTAGTTGTCATTGAGCACCTTGAAGTGGTCAATATCGATTAACAGAACCGAAAGTGGATGCTCATAGCGCAAGGCGCTTTTTATCTGGTCTTCCAGATATTTGTCCAGAAAGCGTCGGTTTTTCAGACCGGTCAACTGATCTGTGTCACTGAGCTCCTTGAGCTGCAGGTTGGCCACTTCCAGTTCGCGGGTCCTTTCAGTCACCCTTTCTTCCAGCTCTTCCGTTGCCTGTAGCTGAATCGCCAGGGCATTCTCCTGGGCCTGTATGCGCCTGGCTTTTTCGTGGTTGATTCGCTGGGCCAGGCCAAAGGAGAGCAGCATGACTTCCAGCAGGGAGCCGAACTGGATGGCCTGATCGGTAAATACGTTTCTCGGTACGAGTTGCATCTTGTTGAGCGCCAGCAGTACACCGCCGATCACGATACCCGCCCAAGATATGATGTAGATAAGCGCTGATTTCTGCCCTCGTTTCAGCGCATAGAAGCCCATACACAATACGAAAAAGCAGGTAAGTGCTGCAAAGGGGATGGTATAGCGGATCGCAATACTGTAAGGCACAAAGGCGTAGCTCAACATGAACAGCAGGCTGACTCCAATCCAGCTTTTACGGATCAGGTTGAAGCGTTTACCCAAGGCTTTCAAACCGAGGAAGTGGGTGGCAAACAACAGGCCGAAGAGAACAACCCCATTCAGGAATACCAGGATGGCAGTGTCATTCCACCAGGTGCTCTCTGGCCAGAGGTACTGAAAAGTCCATCCGTTCATGCTGGCAAGGAACATCATCATGCTGGAGACATAAGCGACATAGTACAGATAGCTCTTGTCGCGCAGGGCGAGATAAACTAGGAGGTTGTAAATGGCTATAATCAGCATGCCACCCAGGTAGATTCCGTGAACCAGGGTCGCACTGATGTCCAGCTCCCGAAATCTTTCCGGGTCAGATACTGTGATTGGCACCTGAACTGAGCTGGACGACTGAACGCGGATATAAATGGTGACAGTTTCCTGCTGGTCCAACTCAAGGGGGGTAAGAAACTGCCGGTGATACACGGGGCGTTCGGAAAAGGGCCGTTTGTCACCCATCAGATGGCGACTGGCGAGTTGACCGTCTTTGAGGACATAGATATCCAGATAATCTAGCACCGAATAAGCGACTTCGAGATAGAAGGTCTGACTCTGACCTTCATTCCGGAGATTGAAACGCAGCCACCAATCGGAATCGCTGTAACCCTGACTGAAAACATCCTGTTCGTTGATGCGCCACTCAATGGCAGCTTGCTGAATACTTTCCAGAGTATGCCGCGAGTCCGGATCTTCAAAGTACTCCACACCCTGACCAATCACCTTATAGGTTCTGGCTTCTTTCCCTATCTGATTGCTGGCGAAGGCCCCGCTGTAAAAAAGGATTAGCGGAATAACGAACAGGGCGATGAGATGCGAACGTGAGATCAAGCCGGGCTCTCCTCGAGCGGCCTGAGACTTCGGATGGCTGAAGTGCAGGGGAAGTATCCGGGTGGCGAAAAGTCAGGGTCCATCTGTATCAATCTATTCTTGAATGCTTTAAACAGCTTAGTTTGTCGGACAGATAAGACAAACCCGAACTGAACACGGTTAATGGAGCCAGGCCTGGGTTGTTCAGTCACGCCAGAAAGCCGGAGACAGCACCACAAACAGGGTCAGCAACTCCAGACGGCCCAGTATCATGGCAAACATCAGTACCCACTTTGCCGGATCTGACAGCATCCGGAAGTTGCCCGCGGGCCCTATGAGATCACCCAATCCGGGTCCGACATTGGCCAGGGCTGTTGCGGCACCTGAAAGAGAGCTAAGGGCATCAAGCCCGGTCATAGCCAGCAATGAGGCAACAAGGGCGAGGGTAAGCAGGAATACGAAGGAGAATGCCACGGCAGACACAATGATGTCCTCATCAACGGGCTGTCGGTTGTAGCGAGCCGTACACACCGCATTGGGATGCACGAGACGCAGTATCTGAAGCTTGAAGAGTCTCAGACAAAGCTGGAAACGGAAGATTTTCATGCCGCCACTGGTGCTGCCGGAGCAACCGCCGATAAAGGTCAGAAAGAAAAACAGCACAATGACGGCAGGCCCCCAGAGGCTATAGTCAGTCGTCGCGTACCCGGTGGTAGTGACGACGGATGTGACATTGAACAGGGCATGGGCAAAAGTTGGCAGCAGATCAAGATCCTCCTGTACGAGCCGATAGCCCGTGATTGCAGTGGCAACCACGAACAGCAGCAACAGGAAGAAGTGAATCTGCTGATCCCGCCACAGGGGTGTCCAGATCCCGTTGATGGCCCTCACATACAGGAAAAAGGGCATGGCGCCCAGCATCATGAAAAGGGTGGCAGCAAAAATCAGGGGTAAAGCGGTGAATTGCCCCATTGAGGCATCGGATGTGCTGTAACCACCGGTGGAGACCGTGGTGAGCGCGTGATTCACTGCCGCGAAAAACGGCATGCCCAGGGCATAGTAGCTCAGAGCGAAGATCAGGGTCAGGCCGCAATAGACAAGTACAAGGCCTCGGGCCAGCGTGTGTGTTCTGGGAAGGGCCTTGTCGCCCCATTCTGAGCTTTCTGTAGCAAAAAGACGCATACCACCTACCTTCAGGAAAGGCAGAATGGCAATTGCCATACCGATGATGCCGACGCCTCCGATCCACTGCATCAGAGACCGCCACAGGAGCAGGTCTGGAGGCATGTGGTCGAGACCGCTCAATACAGTCGATCCCGTCGTGGTCACACCTGACACGCTTTCGAACAGTGCGTCAGTCAGTGACAGATTCTGTAGATTGAAAAGCAGGGGCAGGGCGGAGAGTAAAGGGATGAGGAACCAGGCCAGGCTGGTGAGCACGAACATGTCGCGGGCTCTCAGGCGATGTGTTTGTCGTCCTCCAATCAGCAGCAGAGCCAGGCCGAGTGTGAGACAAAAACCGGCACTGCCCACAAAGCTCAGCCAGTTGCCACTGTCATTTCCCGGTAGCAGAATCACAGGCAGGGTCATCATGAAGCTCAGAAAAATCAGAATGAATCCCAGGATCTGGCAAAGGGGTTTCCAGTTCAAAGGCGCTTCCTTGTATTGGCGGGGACGGTTTTATCCAGACTACAGTCCGCTCGTCTGGGCTGCAAACCGGATCAGTCCTGGAAAAAAAGGCGCCACCAGGGCGCCAAAATCGGGCGAAAAGCCAGACAAAGATAGGATTTGGTGTCGCTTACAGTCCGTTACCACGGACCACCAGTTCCAGCCCATCGATATTCATACCGATAATTTCAATGCCACCGAAAGAGCTGACTTGCTGGCCGGCAATGTTGAGGCCCAGGTAGGGTTCAACAAAAACTCCCATGTCGCCGATACGGAAATTGATGTCCGAATTGGCGAAGGTAATACCGATACCGCCGTCGCCTTCAGCGACGGTACCGCCGTTAGCCAGTACGTTGGCAAGGTCTGCCGTGGCATCGATGGTCATGTCGACCTGGCCAGCAATGGCAATATTCTTGGCGATGAAGCCGGCATAAGGGGTTTCTGTCAGGCTGGCCTGCAGCGGCAGGATCTTTTCATTGACTCCCGCATTGGTATCCTGGTCCCAACCGCCCTCAATGTCGACGATCCATTTGAATGCATCGATGGTGATACCGGCAGCGCTCCAGTCTACGCCATAGAAATCGCCGGTTGCTGCATCGACACCGCTTATGCTACCGAATCCGGCTTCAATCACCAGGCCACTCTGACCAGAGACGCCTGCCAACTGGCTGTCCTCGATCGGTTGCAGTTCGGCCATGGCCACAGGCGCTGCGGCTAATAACATTGCAAGGCTCAGTTTTTTCATTTGATACTCCGTTTTGTCTTATGTTTTGTCTTGATTTTATGCTTGCCTTTTGGCAACCCGGTTCTGCTATGGGCAGGGATTACGCCCTGCCCATGCGCCCGTTTTCTTAGTCTTGGGCCGGGGTCAGGTTGAGCTCGATGGTGTTGTCCGGTCCGGCCAGCTTTCCACTCAGGATGGAAGTCAGAAGTCCGCACTTCTCCAGAGCAGGTAGCTCGTAGGATCCGGCAACCCGTCCGCCACCCAGTGGCTGGAAGACTTCGCCATCCGGAGACTGAACCGTGAAGCTGACAGGCTCTACCGTCCGGCAGTTATCACCACCGCCCAGAGGAATCTTCAGACCAAAGAATTTGGTATACACCTTGGGGATCTTGACAAAGGCGCGGGAAGTCGCTGTCAGTGTGCCGTTTACCAGACTGCCTTCGGTTGCCTGTACTGGCTCGAACTCGACTTCAGCGGTCGCTTTCAGTTTTTGCCAGCCGCGAATGACTTCGAAGCTGCCCTCTGTTGGTTCCAGCAGCAAATCGCCGGTGAAAAGCCCTGTCGCGAGGTCCAGGATGCTGACGATGTCGCCGGTCAGAGGCAGAGTCCCGCCATTGGCGGCGATGAAGGTGTTGCCGTTGGCTTCCAGAACAATTTCCAGACCAGGCTGAACCACTTCATCCTTGCCGGAGCCATTCAGTGTTACCTGAACCAATGCTTCATCCGGATCTTCAGAGCGGATGCTGAGTACATCACTGACAGACTCGAGTGCATTTGCGGTAAATCGCAGGTTGACCGCGCAGCTGGCATTCGGAGCGATGGTGGTGCAGTCGGCGCCCAGAATCTGGAACTCGCTGTTGTTCTGCAGTTCGATGGTGTTGATCGTCAGCGCAGCCGTCCCGATGTTGCGGATGGTGACGGTTTCATCGCGGCTGGTGCCGAGATCAATGCTTCCGAAGTCAATACTGCTCACGGCTACGTCGATATCCGGGGTCTGCTCGATCTCGCCTTCGCCGGACAGAGTGACATCGGTCACTGGCTCATCGGCGTCATCCGAACTGATGCGCAGAGTGGCTGATTTCAGACCCGCTTCGGAGGCGGTGTAGGTGACATCTACCGAACAGGAAGAACCACCGGCAACCGTGGTGCAGTTATTGGATTGAGTGAAGGAAGAAGCACCGGCGCCTTCGATGGCTACGTTGCTGATACCCAGAGGCAAGTCACCCAGGTTGTCTACTGTGACCGAACGGGTGGCGGTCTGACCGAGCTGCAGCCGGCCGTAGTCAATGACTGTCGGTGTGACATCGATCTCCTGTGGATCATCTACCACCACCGGGTCACCCTCTACTATCGCGATGTTGGCCAGTACATTGTTCTGGCCCTCGACTACGTTACAGTCAGAGGTGAACTGTCCAACGGGCAGGGGGGCAACGGAACCGTCGGCACGCAGGTTGGTCAGCTCAAGCACGAGATCTTCGATGGTCAGCGCCGCGTTACCAATCTGGGATTCTTCAAATACAACCGCGTCGGCCACCCCACTTGCCGGTACATCAAAGCTGCCGCTGGTCTGCGGAACCGGTGTCGGAGTGACGGTGAGAGCGGTGTTATTCGGTACGTCAGCGCCGTTTTCCGTGATGAAGGTGTTGAAACTGGTGGCGGTACCGGTCACCGTTACGGCCTGCACAATGGCCAGGCCCTGGCGGCCCGTCTCGTTGACCGTAGTGATGGTATCGATCGCGATAGGACCGAGCGTTTCACCAACGGCGACCTCTTCCGGATAATCGGCTGATATTTTGGCGATAATGGGCTGTTCACCGATCAGGGGGAAAGGACATAACAGCTCCAGTGTCAGTTCAGCCGGTGCAGCCTGAGCACCACTCATCATGCCGCTCATGCCTGCCGCCAGCACGGCACAGGCCAGGGGTTTGCGTTGAAATCGCTTTGTTATCGTTGTCATCGTGCTTCCTTGGGTTGTTGATTCCGGGGCCATTAGGCCTGCCGGTGGAAGCCGGGTCATTGATTTAAAAGGCAGGGGTTTTGTTAAAAACGGCACTTGGCCTGAACGCTGTTAAATTTCGTGAACCTGTTCATACTTTTGAGGGAGTGGATTTCCCATTGTTGCCAGACAGGTTCAAAAAACGGGAAAAGCCACTTTGTGGTATTTACTAGACGCATGTATTTTAAATTGACCTGAGACACCGCATTCAAGGAGGGAATCAATGAGTCAATCGTTAAGGTATGATGTACCGCTGATATCCGCGAGGTATTTAAAACGCTTTCTGGTCTTCTTGAAACAGCGGGAGATCAGCGCGGAAGCCCTGCTGGCTGAAACCCGTATCGAACCGGTACAGATCCAGAATCCCGATTCCTATTTGTCTGTTAACCAGGTGATTGAGATTCTGAAACAGGCCGAGTGGATGTTGTCTGATGAGCGGGCCGGGTTCCTGTTTGGCCAAAAACTGGATCTGATCAGCCATGGGCTTTTCGGGTTTGTGTTACTTCAGCCTCGCAACAATTATCGGGATCTGGTCGCCTGCGTCGTGGAGCACCTGCGCGTGGCCCTGCCGCTGATTGACATGAAATGCGAGTTTTCGGGAGGGGAGGCCCTGGTTTCCCTTCACCCCTCATGGGAACTCCGTGAGGCCTATCCCTTCCTGTGTAAAGTCTATCTTGGCAGCACCCATACGATTGCCTCGCAGATCTGTCACAACATCCGCTGTGAGTTCAACTTCCCCAGCAGCCTGTCGGCAGAGGAGTGGTCACAATGCGCCCCGGGCACGCAGTTTCTCTTCGATCAGCCGCATTGCCGGATCATTTTGCCGCTTAAGGCCAGTAGTTGTTCAGGTGAGGGAGTGGTCCAGGAAGGCCTGGCAATCAGTCGCGGCAAGACCTCTAATGAGCGATCAGCTGATGCTGACGAAAAAGAGGCGCCCACTGTCGCCTACCGGGTGAAAGAACATATCCTGCAACTTCCGGGCAAAGCCAGTCTGGAGCTGGTGGCCGGTAAAATGTCCCTGAGCCCGAGGTATCTGCGTCAGCAACTGGCTGACGAGGGGACGTCGTTTCGCGAGATCCACGGGGAAGTTCGCTGTCATTTCGCCAGAATCTATCTGGCAGAGACTCCGGTGCCTCTGGATGAAATCGCCCGCAAACTGGGGTTCAGTGACCAGGCCAGCTTTACCCGGGCCTTCCGCAGTTGGACAGGCATGACGCCCGGTGATTACCGGCGTCAGGAGCGTCTCTCTGCCTGAGGTTCCGGGTCAGGGAGCAGAGTCTGAGCAAAAAGTTTCCGGTTGGCGTCATTTCTGCTTCATCATCGGCACCCGATCAAGGCTAAACTAAACGCATCTGAGTTCTTTGACGGGGTAGCAATGAATCTCTGGCAACCGGTCACCGACCTGGTTCTCAAACTAAGGCACAGCATCGCATTCTGGCCGGTCATCGTAACATCCGGCTTCGTTGCGCTGGCCTGGGTGGTGCTGTCGCTGGAGGGCAAAGCCGTGGATCGGTGGGTGCAGGAAGAAGTGTCGTATCTGGCGATTCGTGACAATGACACGGCACGTCTGATTATCGGAACGGTGATTGGTGGCATGATCTCCATGATGGTGTTCAGCTTTACCATGGTGATGACAACGCTGTCGCGGGCTTCTGCCAGCCTTTCCCCGAGAGTCATCCCCGGCATTATCAGCAAGCGAAGTCACCAGATCACACTGGGTGTCAATCTGGGAACCATCCTGTTTGCATTGATTCTGGCAACGCGGATCGCCCAGGATGGTCCGGATGATCTTCCGCCTTCGGCTGGTGTTCTGCTGGCTATTCTTCTGGCTCTGGTTAACCTGGTGTTCTTTGTGGCGTTCATTGAATCCATATCCAGGGACATCCAGGTAGATCGTGTCTGCGTGTCAATCTATCACCAGACCAGAAATCAGCTGATAAAAGAAATTGAAAAGCAGGATCCGCAGCGGCAGCATCCGCAACCGGGATGCAAGACCTGGCCGTTACGGCATGCCGAAAGAAGCGGGTATCTGATCGGCATCGACCGACAGGCACTGGTGAATCATTGCGCGCGGATGAATCTTTCTGTCTGTATCCTGTCAAGTCACGGGGACTTTGTTCAGGCGGGGATGCCCTTGCTGTCTTCGGATAGGGAACTGAGTGATGGGGAATGGGAAAAGTTGTCAGCCTGCCTCATTGTGGACCCGTCCAACAGTCGTGAGCAGCATTTCAGCGTGGGTTTGAGGAAGCTTCGCGAAATTGCGGTCAAGGCCTTGTCTCCCGGCATCAATGATCCGGGCAGTGCCGTCCTCTGCGCCGATCTGCTGTCTGCCTTGTTGCCACAACTGAGCGAACTGCAAGCCCCGTTCGCCACCACCGATGCCCGGGGCATATCGCGTTTGTGGATTCGTGAACCGGACTTCGGTGAACGGGTGGAAAGCCTGTTCCTGCCCATACATCATTATGGCCGCGACGATGCCTTCTTCGTTAATCAACTGAGCCAGGCACTGGATCGGGCCGCCAGCGGATGCCAGCAGCCGGAACAGGTATTAAAGGTGCTCAACAAAGTGCTGGAGTCGTCTCCGGAATGAGAACACCGATATGCATACGGGCAGTCGGCACGGTATACTGGCCACTGCAGTGAATCAACAGGGAAGGTTGTATGCCCTTTTTCAAGAGATCCATTTCAGTTTCTCTCCTCGGATTGATGCTGACTTCCTGCGCAACGACTGAGGATATCGAACGGCTTGAGTTCAAGATCGACCGGATTTTTCAGGCGACCCAGCGCAGTTCGCTGGAACAGATTTTCGGCGATCAGACAGCAGATATTTCAGAGCGCCTGAAAACCCTTGATGACAGTCAGGCCACCCGCTTCGAAGCCTTGCAACAAAGTTATGTGAGCGGCGCACTTTCGCTGGAAGAAACCCGCAGCCAGATGATGAATGTGTTGGGTAATAACCATCGGATAGTCACCGCATCCAGCGGCATCTACGTCCGAAACCTCTCAGGCGACAGGCTGAAAGCCATCCCGAATGGGGCAAAGCTGACAGAAACAGCCGTCCTGAGGGAGACTCAGATTCCGCAGACAATCCTCGGGAACCCGCGACTGAAGCAGTTTACCTGGGCCAGTGGCCGTCTTGATGGGGAGGAAGTGATGTTTCCGTGGGAACTAACGATGTCTACCTTTACGCGCGAGATCGTGGAAAACACAGCCCGCCGCACGGCGGAAGAGTTTATCCGCATGGGAGGGGAAAAAGCCTGGAATCGCCCAGTGATCATTGAAGTCTCCATCAAGGAAGACCAACAGGTTGACCTCAGCACACGTGACAGTGAAAGCGACATCTTTGTGCATGATGCGGCGGATGACACTTTCCAAAGACTCCCGCTCGAGTAGACTGGTGATACCAGCCGGTCACCAGCGGGGTCTGAACGGCGTATCAGCTTTCCAGAATCTGCTCAGGAATACGGGTCGGCTGTTCTGGGTCATAGTCCGGATTCAGCCAGACGATCAGCGCGGCGTAACCTTCTGACTCCTTGTCCTGCTCCAGATAGCCTTCAACGA
>JAUIAZ010000471.1 GCA_030427465.1 Gammaproteobacteria bacterium
ACAGGATCATGCCGAGGGGAATATTGCGATCCGGGTTTTTCACTTCTTCAGCGACTGAAGCCACCTTGGTCAAACCGGCGTAAGACACGAATACCAGCCCAACGACCGCTGCAAAGCCGACAAAGTCATCGCGGAAAAACGTGTCATAGTTCTGCCGCGCTGATAGAGCATCTGGAAAACCAACGTGCATCAGACCCAGCACGATAAAAAGGGCCAGAATCGATACCAGCGTTCCGACCAGTATCCGTTGCAGCATGGTGGTTTCTTTGGCACCGAACACATTGACAAGGCCAAAAACCAAAGTCAGAACCACCGCGAGGGCAGTAATCGGCACATCAATGTAGAGCGATAGGTAGGCCCCCATACCCACCAGCGCAAAGGCGCTTTTGAAAATGACCGCTATCCAGGATCCCAGGCCACCAATGGTGCCAACCATCGGGCCAAGGCTACGATCCAGAAAATAATAGGTTCCGCCGGCTTTTGGCATAGCGGTAGAGAGTTCTGCCATACAAAACATGGCGGGGATGATCAGGAAACCCGCCACCAGGTAGGCCAGGTAGGCTGAAGGACCTGTCTGGGCAGCAGCGATACCGGGCAGGAGAAAAAAGCCTGAACTGAACATGGCGCCGGTGGAAATGGCAAATACGTCGAAGAGCTTCAGGTTCTTTTTTAACTTGGCATCGCCCATGGAAAATTCTCGCTTCTTTTTGTACTTAACTTGTTTGTTAGTTCAGGGAAAGTGGCCCTGAAATGAGGGATATCGCTTTTTAATAAAAATTCATCAAGACCAACGGTTCCCCTTCGAATGATCAAAGGAGTTGTCTGGCCGCAAAATAAAACCCCAGCCCCCCCAATACCGTCAGGCTGAGATTGGCGGTCAGCCTGGCAATGGCAAACGCTAACACGGCTGCCCAGAGATGGTGGTTGTCCGCGCTGAAGTCGATATGTCCCGGAGTCCTGACCAGAACCGTGGGCACGATGATGGCTGTGAGCACTGCTATCGGTACATATTCCAGCGCAGCATCGACGCGTTCCTGGTAGCGACCCCAGAGGCGTTCGCGGTTTGCCAGGCCAAAGGGCGCAAAGCGCACACCGAAAGTGACCAGCAGCATGCCGAGAATCAGCAGGACGGCTTCCTGAGCATCCAAACCATTCATGCTTCGGAAGTTCCCTTACTAAGATCACCCTTTTTTCGCAGGCCCAGCCAGGTCGGAATGAGAATCGCCACGGTGGCCGCCAGCAGGATCCCTGACTGATAGGGCCATGAATGAGTCAGTAAGGCGATGCTTCCGGCCAGGAGCGCACACAACCATTTCAGATGATCGACCAGCAACGGCGCTACGATACCGATAAATGCCACGACCATGGCTACTTCCAGTCCCCAGGACAGCGGGTCTTCAAACTGTCCGCTGGCAAGGTAGCCAAGCGCGCTGCAGGCAAACCAGTTGGCATACATGAATGCAGCAGAGCCGAGCAGGTAAGCGCTGGAAAAAGGCCGATGCGGTTGGCGTTGCAGACGATTGAGAACCGTGGCAAAAGTTTCGTCAGTCAGCCCGAAAGCCATGACAGCGCGCCGTCGCTGGCTATAGGGGCGCACGTTTTTCATCAGATTGGCGCTGTACATGAGGTGGCGAAGGTTAACGATGAATGTCGCTGCGACCACAACCAGCCAGGGCGTTCCGGCGGCCAGCAGATTCACCGCCACAAACTGTGCCGAACCGGCAAACACCAGGGCTGACATGGACAGGCACAGAAACAGTGAGAAACCGAAAGCCTGACACAGGGCACCATAGAGCAGGCCAAAAGGAATCGCCGCCAGAATCAGGGGCAGGGTATCTGCAGCGCCCCTGAAGAGCTCAGCACGAACCTCTGGATCAGATAATGTTTTCCCCGTCATCCGGTGCTCTGGACTCCCTGGCCTGTTGCTGAATGACCTGCACATCGGCGCTGAGGTCTTCCTCTGTATCCGTTGACGCTATCCGATCGGCAGGAACGGGCCCCGGCTTGGTCTCTGGGACTGCTGCAGCGTTACCGTGAAGCTCCGGGTTTCCAGGTGCGCGGTTAGTATCCGGCACCACCGGCACGCCTTGTGGAAATATCACCTCCCGCGCATCATCCGGCATGGAAATTCCTTGTGCTGCATAGACCTGAACAAACTGGCGCATAAGCTGCGAGCCGACTTTTCCCACGGCAAACTGGTGGGCATTCACCCAGAAGTAGACCTTGAGATTAACGGTCGCGGATCCCAGATGGTCGATCAGGATCTGAGGGGGGGGATCATCAATGACCGCGGGATTGGCCATCATGATTTCCATGCCCAGGCTCTGGGCGCTCACAATGTCGCTGTCGTAACCGATCCCGACATCGAACTGTCCCCGTCGCAGGGGGTTGGCAGTGAGATTCTTGATCACACCCTTGTAAACGGTAGCGTTGGGTATCTGTATGTGGTTGCCGTCATA
>JAUIAZ010000472.1 GCA_030427465.1 Gammaproteobacteria bacterium
TTGCCGCCACGCACGATTGCCAGCGACGGAGTCACACTGGCATGCTGCGGACTGGCAATCACGGTTCCACCACCTTTCAGCAGGCAGATTGCCTGCCAGCGATTGGCTATTTCGCAGGCTGCCGCAATACGGTCAGCATTTACCGCTGCAGCCGATACACCCAGCAGCCTGGCCGCTTCACCCGGATGCGGCGTCAGCACACAATCCGCAAGGGCCGGCCTGCTGTCGCCCCGTGCCAGCAGGTTCAGCGCATCGGCATCCAGCACCATCGGTTTGCCGCAGTCCATCAAGCCCTGAAAAACCATTTGCCCCCAGGCTTTCTGTCCAAGCCCAGGACCAAGCGCAACCGCATCAACCGACTCCACAATAGATAGAAGCTCATCGCGTGAGTTGACCGCTCTGAACATCACATCCGGCAGGCAGCTCAGTCCTGGCTGCACGTGCGCATCCCGTGTGGCACAGATCACGCCCCCACTGCCAGACCGGGAGGCACTACCCGCCGCCAGAATCGCAGCACCACCATAACCAAAATCGCCTCCTACCACGAGGCAACGCCCAAACGCACCCTTGTGCGCATCACGCTGTCGCGGAGGCAAGGCCGCCCAGTTTTCAGGCAAGGACAGTAGTCTGCCCAAAGCCACTGCAGAGTCCAGTGTGGCTTCGCTGACATCGAGATCATCCAGCCACAGTTCACCGCAATGCTCGAGCCCCGCACCGGTGAGCAAACCAGGCTTCAACGCAATAAAGCTCAGGGTAACGCGGGCTTTAACCGCGATTCCCTGTACATGCCCCGTCGCGGCATTCACGCCACTGGGCACATCCAATGCGAGTACCGGCGCCTCTGAGGCATTTACCTGCTGGCACCACTCTGCCAGAGCGCCCCGCGGCGGCCCTTCAAACCCAATTCCGACCAGAGCATCCACCCAAACATCGGGATGATCGTCAGGCCAGGCATCTGAAACCAAGACTGACACACCTTCTGCCAGCGCAGCCTGGCAAGCCCGCTGTGCATCGCCTTTCAGGTACCGGGGGTCTGCCGACGTATAAACACGAACCTGCATCCCGGCCCGCTGGGCCAGCAGAGCCACAACCCAGCCATCGCCCCCGTTGTTGCCGCCGCCGCAGAGAACGGCGATTTTCGTGGCCCCGGGCCAGCGTTGTCGCAACAGGGCAAAGGCGCTCTGACCGGCCCGGGACATGAGCGCATAACCTCCGCCATCCCCAAGGCGCGCAATTTCACTGGCATCCATTTGACGGATCGAGGCTACGTCATAGAACGACAAGCCATGCCTTAAATGCGCCGGAACAGGTATACGCATAAACCGAGAATCCACTTCAGCTATTGGGTCTACTTATATGTTAACTATAGCAAAGTCACCCAGAATGTACATTTAATAACCGGGAGTTGAGGAATATTTGCGCTTTCCGCGAGAACGCACCCAGACTAGACAGGTGACCAATGGTCATTTATGGTGGTGATCCGAGCCCTCAATGGGCATACTGAAGCCACCAAAAACAAGCATTCACAGGGTCGAATATGATCTCGCTAAGCATCAACGGTCAGTCCCACGAGCTGGACGTGAGTCCCGAAACACCGCTTCTCTGGGTCGTGCGCGACATCGTCGGGCTGAAAGGCAGCAAATTCGGCTGCGGAATGGGCCTGTGTGGCGCCTGCACCATGCATCTGAACGGGACGGCGATCCGAACCTGTGTCACTCCGGTCAGTGCCGCCAGTGGACAAGCCGTCACGACCATCGAAGGGTTGGGAACGCCAGACGAACCTCACCCACTGCAGGACAGCTGGCAACAGTTCAATGTGCCACAGTGCGGATACTGCCAGAGCGGTCAGCTCATGTCCGCCAGCAGCCTGCTGGCCAGTAACCCGAAACCCAGTCGCGAAGACATTCGCGCCGCCATGTCAGGCAACCTTTGCCGCTGCGGGACCTATCCCCGTATTGAACAGGCTATCCTGCACGCGAGTGGCCAGTATGTGGATGTGGGCGGTAAGCCCTCTGACAAGGAGGGTGGAAAATGAGCCTGGAATCCGGACAACTCAGCGGACAACTCAAAATGAACCGCCGACATTTTCTCAAGTCAGGTGCCGCCAGCAGTGGTGGATTACTATTGGCCCTGCATCTGCCGGGTTGCAGCAGTGTGCCACCCGGCGAAGTAGAAGGCTCTCTGAGGCCCAATGCATGGCTGGAGGTGACGCCTGATAATCGCGTCCTCTTCACGCTGGATCGCGTGGAAATGGGCCAGGGCACCATGACCGGCCTGACCACACTGGTCGCTGAAGAAATGGCGCTGGAACCCGATCAGATTGAAGTGGTCTTTGCGCCAGCCGGCAAGGACTATATCGTTCAGGAGTTTGGCCTGCAGATTACCGGTGCCAGCGCCAGTCTGCGCACCAGCTGGCAACCGCTGCGCGAGGCCGGTGCAAGCTGCCGGGCCCTGCTCG
>JAUIAZ010000083.1 GCA_030427465.1 Gammaproteobacteria bacterium
CACACAGGGAGTACAGCTCAATGTCCTTGACGATCACCATCTCATCATTGTCAGACTCGAATATTGCGCCGTTCACCAGCGTATCAAGATCTTCCTGGTATCCCTTGCAAAGGAACTGCATGGCTTTGGCCGCGCGCTTGGGTGTATCCCGGAGTCCTTCCCGTTGAGGGTCTTCCCCGAGCAGCCTGATAATCTCCTGATAATGGTCCTTCATGGCGTCGGACATGGTCTCACTCCTGCACTTAACGGATATGGCGACCGCCGTCGAGTCTGATCTCACGACCGGTCATGTACGGATTATTGAACAGGTAGGCGAGACTGTCAGCCACTACCTCCGGCCCCGGCTCAATGCCCATGACGGATTTATCCAATGTCTTGCGGCGGTAAGCCTCTGAATCACCTTCGTTGAACATCAGGAGCGAGGGGGCCACTGTATTCACTTTGATCAAGGGCGCGTATCGCCGTGCAAAGGACAGGGTCAGGTTGGACAGTGCCGCCTTGGATGCGGCATAGGCGATATGGTGCAAGCTGCCCTTTTCAACCACGTAATCCGTGATATGGACAATGTCTGAGTAGTTCTGCGCCCCCGCACGCAGCAGGTCTGCCAGATGCAGGTTCAGCAGGTAGGGCGCACGGACATGCACTGCGAGCACCTCATCAAGAATGCGCGTGTGGTTTGCCCCGTCGACATCGTCTTTCGGCCACACCGAGGCGTTGTGTACCAAAGCCCTCAGAGGACCAACCTGCGTCTTCACGGCATCGATCAGGGCCATGACCCCTTCATCACTGGAAAAGTCCGCATACAGGCATTGGGCACCG
Source organism: Gammaproteobacteria bacterium (assembly GCA_030427465.1). Lineage (GTDB taxonomy): Bacteria > Pseudomonadota > Gammaproteobacteria > Pseudomonadales > Oleiphilaceae > JADJWY01. The sequence goes on from JAUIAZ010000083.1 coordinate 820, forward strand.
GATTCCTGCAAGGCTTTCAGCACCGGCCGCTCACTACGGTAAGTCACCACGACCTGCTCACCCTGCGCCAGCCACTGCCGGACACAATGAAGCCCCACGCGCCGGGTGGCTCCGGTGATGAGTATCGCGCCTTTGCTTGTCCAGTTCATTCGGTTCTTGCCCTCAATCGTTTTCGGAGTGGTGCAGCGTCACTTCAAGGGCCAGATCCTGCGCCAGGCGGTGAGCTCCCGCCTGCAGTTGCTCGAGCAACCCCCACGGAGGGTTCACGACCATCATGCCCGCTCCGAGCAGTCCCCGCTCGGGAGGCGCTTTCAGATGGCATTCAACCTTTAACCAGCTCAGTGGCTTTCCTTCCGGACTGCACAGACCCTGTATTGCGCGAACCATGGCGAGGTGAGGCTCGTGGTGCAGGCAGGGGTACCAGACAGCGACCATCATCTGACGCCATCGCTGCACGGCCTTGTTCAGCCATTGAGGAATACGCTCGTAGTCAGAGGCCAGTTCATAGCTCGGGTCGATCAGTACCAGTCCCCGGCCACTGGCCGGTGGCAGTTGCGAAAGAATGCCTTCATAGCCGTCCCGCTCATGAATCGATACACGGGGGTGCCGTCCGAGCTGACGGCGCAGTGCTCCGAGCGCTCTGGGATGCCGCTCGCAGAGAACCAGACTGTCCTGCGCACGCGACTCGCCGGCCGCAATTACCGGGCTACCCGGCAGAGTCTGGGGGGGCCAGGTGTCCGTAACAGCCTCCAGCGCCCGGATGTAGGCCGCAAATTCCGGCTGCTGTCTCAACTCGGGGCTGAGCTTGCCAACCCCCTGCTGCCACTCGCCCAGCCGTTGCGTGCGCTCATCATCCAAGTGGTAGAGACCTTCTCCGGCATGGGTGTCAAAGTAGGTCCACTCCCGGGGTTTGCGATTCAGGTGCTGCAGACACAGGCTGAGCACCCAGTGCTTCAGAACATCCGCCGGGTTACCAATATGATACGCATGCTCATAGCTCAGCATGGGCTGGCATCGCTGGCGAGCCCTCCTTTATAGGCTTTGCGGCGGGCCCGCTTCTCGGCCTGGCGACGCCGGATAACTTCCACCGCTTCCGCACCGATATGAGCTTCGCCGCGCTCACGCGCCAGCTCCATCTGCTTCTGACGGGCAGCAAAACGGGCTTTCTGAGCTTCCGAGGCCTTGTCAATGCAATGCGGGCAGCTCACACCGACTTCGTAGGCGGCGCTTTGCTTGTCTTCTTCCGTAATCGGCATACGACAGGCATGACACTGGTCGTACTGGCCTTTTTCCAGCTGGTGATTTACGGTTACCCGGTTATCAAACACAAAGCATTCCCCTTCCCAGAGAGACTGCTGCTGCGGCACTTCCTCGAGATACTTTAGAATGCCGCCCTGCAGGTGATAGACGCCATCAAATCCCATTTCTTTCAGCAGGGCGGTGGATTTTTCACAGCGAATACCACCGGTGCAGTACATGGCGACATGTTTGTGCCGGGAGGGGTCCAGATGGGTTTTCACATACTCGGGAAACTCGCGGAAGCTGTCTGTCCCGGGGTTGATGGCCCCCTTGAACTGGCCAATCTGCACTTCATAGTCGTTACGGGTATCGATCAGCAAGACATCATCGCGGGCGATCAGTTCATTCCAGGCTTCCGGTTTTACGTAAGTGCCAACTACCCGGTTCGGATCGATGCCCTCAACGCCCATGGTGACGATTTCTTTCTTCAGTTTGACCTTGGTGCGGTAGAAGGGCACTTCATCATCCAGCGACTCTTTCGTTTCCAGGTCGGCCAGCCGAGCGTCCTGGCGTAACCAGTCAAGCACGGCATCTATGCCTTCCCGGGTACCGGCAACGGTGCCATTGATGCCTTCCGAGGCGAGCAGCAGGGTACCGCGGACTTCGGCATCCAGCATCACTTGCAGCAGGGGCTGACGTAGGGATGTGTAATCTTCCAGGCGCACAAACTTATACAGCGCGCAAACGACGTATTGGGACATATTAACCTCTCTGGCTAACCGGAACGTAAAACCGGCGCGTTAAAAAAGCGGTCGCATTATAGCCAATTGCGGGCACCAGCCCAAGTCAATCAGCGGGCTTCAACCGAAGCCCTGAATGGTTATACTAAACTGATCACTGACTTCGATGTAATCGCGTATGCCGCCGAACGATTCCCTGCCTGTCTTGTCTGACACCATAGAAACGCTGCGGGAACATTATGTTGACCTGAGCCTGAAGCTCTTTGCGCTGCTTTCCGTGTACGTGGCCATCATGTCCATAGCCCGTATCGAGCAAACCGGCTGGCTCAGCCTGTACACCCTTCAGATCGGCTTTTCAGCCACGCTCATTGCGCTGGCACTGGGCAAAGCCTATCTGAGCACCCGTACCAAGACCTTGCTGATGGTCTTTATCGCCATGGCGGCGGGCATGTCCGGTGTTACTACCTTCGGGCTTCTGGGCTCGGGTTTCTTTTATTTCGTACTGGCCGGCCTCTTCCTGGCTGTTTTTTACGGCCGTCGTGTGGCTTATTTGATTATCGGGCTGGGTGCGGTTTACCTGATGGCTGTGGGTATTCTGTACGTCTACGGGCACCTGACCTTCCCTTTTGACAGCAGTGTTTACATGCAGCACCTGACCTCCTGGTGGACGGTTCTCTTTGGCCCCTTTGTGGCGGGCGCGTTTATGGTTCATTTATTCGGGGATATCCGGCAGCGCCTGGTGAATGCCATGACGGAACTTGAGACACAACGGGATGAGCTCAAGTGGCATAGTCGCCATGACTACCTGACGACTCTGCCGAATCTGCGTTTTCTGGAGCAGGCATTTCCCGAGTGGGTGCTGCGTTCCGGTGAACGCGACGGTGAAATCTGCATCCTGGTGATGGACCTGGACGGCTTCAAGGATATCAATGACCATTTCGGTCACCTTGAGGGAGATTACCTGCTCAAGGAACTGGCCAGCCGCTATCTGGCCGAACTCGACGCCGGGGATACCATCGCCAGGATCGGTGGCGATGAATTTGTAGTGGTCATGCGGGCCCTGGAAAACCGGCAGCCGATACACGACCTCTGCCGGCGTCTGATCCGTGTCAGCCGCCAGCCTTTCCAGATGGCAGGTGGCGAGCGCGCCCGGATTGGCGTCAGTATTGGCGGTTTCTGTTTCCGCAGCGGGGAACAGATCGCACTCAAGGAAGCCATCTACCGGGCTGACAGCCAGATGTATCAGGTCAAGGCCGAAGGAAAGAACCACTACCGTGTCGAAGACAGCCTGGGAGACCCGGTGCTGGCTCCCGATCACCCTCTCCCGGAAAGTCAGTCCTGAGACTCTTCTTCCTGCTGGGTACGCCAGAGGCGGGTATAGATACCACCCTGCGCCAGCAGGTGTTCGTGTGTACCCTGTTCCCGGATCACCCCGTTTTCCAGCACGATGATGCGGTCGGCATCCATCACGGTTGAAAGTCGGTGCGCAATCACCAGGCTCGTGTGCTGGCGACTGATCTGGCGGATACTCTGGACGATGGCCTTTTCTGACAGGCTATCCAGTGAAGAGGTCGCTTCGTCAAAAACCAGAATCGGCGGGTTCTTGAGGATAGTCCGGGCGATGGCAACCCGCTGTTTCTCACCGCCACTGAGTTTCAAACCGCGCTCGCCCACCCGGGTCTGTGCCTTCTCCGGCAAGCGATTGACGAAATCCTCTAGCGCCGCCAGCCTGAGGGCTTCTGTGACCGCAGCATCGGGGGCCTCCAGATTGCCGTAGTGGACGTTCTCAAACAGCGTGGCATTGAACAGGACCGTGTCTTGTGGAACCACACCGATGGCAGCCCGCACCGAGTGTTGCGTGCAGGTACGTACGTCCTGTCCATCGATGCGGATGCTGCCTGATTGGGGGTCATAAAACCGCAACAGGAGTTTGACCAGCGTACTCTTGCCGGAACCGCTGGGCCCCACGATGGCTACGCGTTCACCCGGGGCAATACTCAGGGTCAGGTTTTCGAACACCGGACGTTGCGGATGATAGGAAAAGCTGACCGCACTGAACTCAATACCACCCGACTCAACCTGAAGCGCCCGGCCATCTTCAGGATCTGCGACCTGCGGTGTCTGGTCCAGCAGACCGAACATACGCTCGATATTGGCCATGGAGCCTTTCATTTCCCGATACACAAAGCCCAGGAAATTCAGCGGCAGAAACAACTGCATCATGAATGCATTGATCAGGACAAAGTCGCCTAAAGTCATTTCCCCGGCCACAACCTGCTGACCCGCCAGAATCATCATTCCGGTCATACCCAGCGCCACAATCAGGGCCTGTCCCCCATTCAGGGCAAACAGGGACAGCCGGTTCTTGCGCCGGGCCTGCTCCCAGCGTGCCAGCTGCGCGTCGTAGGCCTGCGCTTCCGCCTCCTCATTGGTGAAGTACTTGACGGTTTCAAAGTTCAGCAGGCTGTCCAGGGCACGGGTATTACTGGCAGAGTCCGCCTGGTTGGCCTCGCGCACAAAACCAGTGCGCCATTCCGTCGCCCAGATCGAGTACGCCACGTAGGCGACAATTGCCACCCCGGTAATCACGGCAAACCATACGGAGTAGCGTGTAAGCAGAATACCGATCACCAGGCCGATCTCCAGCAGGGTAGGTATGATGTTGAATATCATGAAACGCATCAGAAAGCTGATGCCCGACACCCCACGCTCTATGTCGCGGAACAAGCCCCCGGTATTGCGATCAAGGTGGAATCCCAGGTCCATGCGATGTAGATGCTCAAAAACCGCAAGTCCAATCCGCCGCATGGCACGCTCGGTAACCCGCCCGAACAGGGTGTCACGCAGCTCGGCAAAGAGCACGGTGGAAAAGCGCACGGCACCATAGGCCAGCAGTAGCCCCAGAGGCAGAACCAGAAGCGCCGAATCCTGCAGACTGCGGTCCAGGGAATCGACCAGATATTTCAGAACAAAGGGCATGCCCACACTGGCCAGCTTGGCCAGGACCAGGCAGGCCAGTGCCGCTATCACACGACCACGATATTCAAGCAGGTAGGGGAACAGGGACTTCAGGCGGTGCCACTGGAAACGCTCTTCGACATCCACATCGTAACGGGTTTGACCTCGCACGGTTAGCGGTCCACCTTGGTTGCCAGAATGATGGAAGACAGGGTTTTGCTGATCCCTGATATGGCACCGATGCGGTCCAGCAGCTCATCCATGGCCTCCGCATCCGGCGCCTCGACCAGCGCAATCAGGTCGTACTGGCCACTGACGGTGTGCAAACTCCGGACTGCATCCATGCGACTCAGGCTGGCTTCGACTTGCTTGTGCTGGCTGGGTGCTACCTCGACCATGACCTGGGCACGCAGCCGGGGCAGTTGCGCCGGCGTCCCCAAGGTGACGGTATACCCGGTAATAATGCCCCGTTCCTCCAGACGCCGGATACGTTCCTGAACGGCTGTCCGTGACAGGTGTAGCTGCCGGGCGAGAGAAGACACCGATTCCCTCGCATTGCGCCGCAGCAGTTCCAGCAAGCGCCGACCCCGGGCGTCCAGGGGGCGTTCAGTCGCCGGTACTGTCATCAGCCTTTCACCTCAATTTCTGTCAGGTGGTTGTTGACGTGGAGCACATGCGCCATCGCATATTCTTCACGACTGAGTTCCCCATAGGCGAAGTGGGGTTTCAGTGGCCCGGGATAGGTCTGAAAGGTCCGCAGCGCCCCGATCAGACGTTCCAGTGCTCGCTGACTGTTGCGCTTGTTACGCACTTCGGGCGCACCCGGAATCCGCTCATCCAGAGGGTGGCTCATCTTTCCGGTGCGGGTAAACAACCAGAATGCGGCAGGGCCGGCGCTGTCCCGGAACCAGGCGGGTTTCAGGACCGGGTAACCGGTCATACTGTATTCAACGCTCTGCGCCAGATGGGTAAACACGGCTGCCGGTTTCCAGGCTCCGCTGCTGCGCAGGGCTTCACCCCGCAGCCCCATCAAGGTTTGCAGGCAGCCATCCAGGCTCAGTTCCGACGACGCTGGCAACCAGTATACCGCAGACACACCGGCGAGACCCAGGCCAAGGCATGAGCCACCGATTATTTTCAGGGCGCGTCTCCGGTGCATATACATTCTCACCCTATTCGCAACTGACGCCTTCAGTATAGTGAATTTAACAGGCGAATGGGCAATCTCACTGGAATCTGATTTCAGGATGGTGAGCCTGACAGTATCTGTCCTTGCCGGCTTTCGCAGACACTGTAAAAAAAGGAGGCCTGATATGAATACCATCCTGGTTGCTGGTGCCGGCAAAGTCGGCCGGGTTATTGCTCGTGCCCTGAATTACTGCGGTGACTACCGGGTTATCGTCGCAGACACCAGTTCGGAAGCCTTGGACATGCTGCGGCAGGAATGCCCCCCGCTGACCTTCAGACAGCTGGATTTCAGTGATGAAGCCTCTCTGCGGGAAACCCTGAGGGGAGTTTTTGCTGTAATCAATGCCTTGCCTTTCCGTTTTTCCCGCCTTATCGCACCTCAGGCCGTCGCACAGGGCATACACTATTTCGACCTCACAGAGGATGTGGAAAGTACCCGGCTGGTCAAGCAACTCGCCGGAACGGCAAAAACAGCCCTGGTGCCCCAGTGCGGGCTGGCCCCCGGGTTTGTCTCCATTGCAGCGGCTTCGCTGTTGCCCGACTTCGACGAACTGCACAGTGTTCAGCTGCGCGTCGGGGCTTTGCCGCTCTATCCGAACAATGCCCTTAAATATAACCTGACCTGGAATACTGAAGGCCTGATCAACGAGTACCTCAAACCCTGTGAGGCACTGGTTGAGGGTCGCTTGTGCGAAGTGCCTGCGCTTGAGGAACTGGAACAGTTCAGTCTAGATGGCATCACCTATGAGGCCTTCAACACCTCCGGTGGACTGGGTACCCTGTGCGACACGTTGCGGGGGCGCTGCCGCCAGCTCAACTACCGGACGGTGCGGTATCCGGGCCACCGCGATCTCATCAAAATGCTGATCAAAGATCTGCGCCTGGGGGAAAACCCCGAACTGATGCGTCAGCTGTTCGAGAATGCCTTACCGGGTACGGAACAGGACGTGGTTCTGGTTTACGTCTCCGTCAATGGACGCATCCGCCAGCAGCTGCGACAGAAAGCCTTCGTACGCAAGGTCTACGCCGGAAACTGGATGGGCCTCCCCTGCAGTGCGATTGCCCAGACAACGGCTGCCGGTGTCTGCACGGCGCTGGACCTGCTGGTACAAGGACAACTTCCCCAGGTGGGCCTGATACGCCAGGAAGATATACCGCTCAAGGCATTTCTGGATAACCGGTTTGGTCAGGTCTATGCGGGAACCAGAGGCCCGGAGGCCGACCACCATGGGCGTGCTGCCTAGGAGCTCATCATGACCGACTCTCATCTGTTTTCGCCGCTGTTGAGTGGCAAACCCGTGGCAGTACCCGGTGCTGCCGGAGAAAAGCTGCTCAGGGTCAGCAGCCCGGTAGACGGTACCCTTCTGGCGACGCTCCCCGTTCATGAGGCGGCGGAAGTGGAAACCGCCATCACCGCGAGCACAGAGGCTTTCCGGTCCTGGCGCGAGGTACCCGCCCCCCGCCGTGGTGAGCTGATCCGCCGCTTTGCCGGCCATCTGCGTAGCCACAAGGCCGCCCTGGCAGAGGTCATTATTGCTGAATGTGGCAAGATCCGTTCAGAAGCTCTGGGTGAAGTCCAGGAAATGATCGATATCTGTGACTATGCGGTCGGATTGTCCAGGCAGCTGGCGGGCCAGACGCTGCCCTCAGAACGGCCCGGTCACCGGCTTCAGGAATCCTGGCTGCCTCTCGGACCGGTGGGAGTCATTTCCGCGTTCAACTTTCCCATGGCGGTCTGGTCGTGGAATGTGTCTCTGGCACTGGTCTGCGGTAATCCCGTGCTCTGGAAGCCTTCCGAGAAGGCCCCCCTGTGCGCCCTCGCCTGCCAGCACCTGTTGCAGGCTGCGATCCGGGAAATGCCTGACGCACCGGACCAGGGCCTGCACTGTGTCCTGGTCGGAGGCCCTGAAATCGGGCGCTCGCTGGCGGATGACCGGCGCATCCCCCTGCTCAGCGCTACCGGTAGTTGCCGCATGGGTCGTGATGTCAGCATCCGCGTTGCCAGTCGCCTGGGACGCAGCCTGCTGGAACTCGGTGGAAACAACGCGGCAATAGTCACCCCCTCGGCTGACTGGTCAATCACACTCCCGGCACTGGTGTTTGGAGCAGCCGGTACAGCCGGGCAGCGTTGTACCACCACCCGGCGCGTATTCATCCATGAAAGCCGCTACGCAGAAGCCATCAATCACCTGGCGGCTGCCTTTGCCAGGCTCAGGGTGGGTGACCCGTCTGATCCGGACACCCTGGTCGGACCGCTGATCGATGAAAACGCCTACCAGGCTCAGCAGCAGGCACTCCGGGAGGCACGCCAGAGCGGTCTGGCCGTATATGGCGGTGAGCGCATCACCCTCGAGAACCGCGAAAAGGCTTACTATGTCAGCCCCGCGCTGGTGGATACCCGGGGGCAACTGGACAACCAGGCGCAGGAAGTGTTTGCCCCGATTCTGTATGCCTTTCCCTACCGGACGCTCAAAGAGGCGATTGAAAGGCAGAATGCTGTGCCGCAAGGGCTTTCGTCTGCTATCTTCAGTGAAAATCAGCGCGAAATAGAGCAATTCCTCTCGGCCTCCGGCAGTGACTGTGGCCTTGCCAATGTCAATACCGGTACCAGTGGCGCGGAAATTGGCGGTGCTTTCGGAGGTGAAAAGGACACCGGAGGCGGAAGAGAGTCCGGTTCCGATGCATGGAAACAGTATATGCGTCGCTGTACCGCGACGATCAACTATTCCGGCGAATTGCCTCTGGCCCAGGGTGTTGATTTCCAGATTGACGAGACCAACTGACCGGAATTTACCATTATGCCAGACCGCCATTCCCCCCAGAACGCCCTGCGGCACCTGATTCAGTTACTTAAAGGGGAAGCCCGTGCCGACTATCTGTTCAGGGCTTTGTGGGTGGAACCCCTTCTGACCGATATTCAGGGACGCGAACCCTTCACTTACAGCCGTTCGGAGCTGGCCCAGGCTTTGAACATGTTGCTGTTTGACGACTTGCTCGAACGAGTGCCGCTGGCGACGGTCTATACCGAGGAGAAAATGGCCCGGGGCGAGCAGGTGATGCTCGACCATGGCGCGTTGCGCACAGTGGCATTCGAGGAGATGGCCCTGCCGGGTGGTCATCAGGCCTTTTCCCGACTGCTGGGCCCGCTCGGTTACCGTCTCGCTGGCCGCTATCCGCTGGAAGACCTGGGAATGTGCGGATTTGTTTACTGTCACCTGGATCTGCCAGAGACCCTGTCGCAGTTCTTTGTCAGTGAGCTCTACCCTGACAGGTTCTCTGAAACCTTCCAGGAAACCGTGGCAAGGGTTCTGGCGGACAGCGTGGACCCGATCCAGCCGCAGCATCAGCAACTGTTGGCCAGTCTCTCTCGCGACGGCAAACTCCCACAGGAAGAAGCCTTGCAACTATTACCGGCCCTGATGGCCTGCTTTGGCCGCCAGCATCCGCTGCCGACTTTTGCAGATTACCAACAGCTACTCGGCGAGAGCCGGGAAATGGCGTGGATCGCCACCGAAGGCAACGTATTCAACCACGCCACGGACCGTGTCAGTGATCTGGACGCCGTAGTGACTGAGCAGAGGGAAAAGCAGCGCCCGATGAAGCCAGCGATAGAGGAAGGCCAGCATGCCTGCATCCGGCAGACCGCCTACCGGGCTCACACGGTGGAAAGACAATTCCGCGAAGATGAAGGTCAGGGACCGCGCCCGGTACCCGGCTCTTTCTTCGAATTCATTCAGCGTGGGCCAATGCCGGAAGACCCCGGGCGTCTCGATCTGCGCTTCGACAGTCGCAACGCCCAGGGCATCTTTACCATGACCCGACACTAGCGGGTCCACAAGGGGCTAGCTTCGGTTCAGCAGCCCTTTGATGGCCTGGGGAAGATCGGCCGGCAACACCAGATTCTTGGCATTGGGAGATTCTGCCAGATTCTGCAGGGCACCGATGTAGCGTTCGCCCAGCAGATACATGACCGGCAGCTCTTTGTCGCCAATGGCACGGGTCACCCGCTCCAGGGCTTCCCGGCTGGCATCGGCCAGCACTACCTGCGCTTCGGCATCCTTGCGGGAGGCCTCCAGACGCCCCTCGGCTTCCAGTATGGTCGCCTGTTTCTCTCCTTCCGCCCGGGTCACTGTCGCCCGACGCTGACGCTCTGCTGCAGCCTGCTCCTCCATGGCTGTCTGCATGGTATCACTGGGATTGATGTCCTGGATTTCGACCGTTTTCAGATTGATCCCCCAATCAGCAATATCATCAGAGATCGCCGTTTTCAGCTGCACCTTGATCTTGTCCCGGGAGGAAAGCGCCTCATCCAGTTTCAACTCACCGATGATCGAACGCAGGGCCGTCTGCACCAGGTTGCGGATGGCTATTTCATAGTTTTCAACCCCATACACCGCTTTTTCGGGTGACACAATGTTGATGTAGGCCACCGCATTGGCCACGATGACCACGTTATCCTGAGTAATGACTTCCTGTGAGGGCACATCCAGCACAATGTCTTTGGTGGTGACGCGGTAGGCTACCTGATCCACATAGGGAATGATGATATTCATGCCGGGCGTGAGGGTCTGGTGATACTTGCCCAGACGCTGCACGATGTGCTTTGAACCCTGGGGAACGAGCCTCACCCCCATGCCAATCGTGACGATCACCAGAACCGCAACAACGATGACGATGGTCAGAGTTTCCATCTTTTTTCTCCTTTTGCTTAGCGCTGAAAAATAATGGGCTAGCCCAGAACCTTTACGATCAGGGTGTTGCCGGACAACTCGGTGACCTGCACGCGGGTACCGATGGTCACTTCAGTTTCACAGATAAACTGCCATTCATCCTCGCCCAGCAGCGGGGCAGGGAAACGCAGGCGCCCGCGGCTGCCTCCGGTATTGGGCTGAATGACAGAGCCAACCTGTCCGAACAGCGCCTCGCTGGCCATACCAGAGAGCGAACGGTTCTTCCACCGAGGCCTGATAAAGCGATTGAACACGAACACCATGGCCACTGAAAACAGTGCCCACAGCAGAAGCTGAAGCTTGAACGACAGGGGGACAAGCAGCATCAGCAATCCCAGCAGCAGCGCACTCAGACCGAACCAGAACAGTATGAAGCCCGACAGAAAAATTTCTGCGCCCAGTAAGATCAGTCCCAGCACCATCCAGTGCCAATAGGCAAATCCGCCCTCTATCCAGCTTTCCATTCAGCTCTCCTGCGTTTCATCTGCGCACACTATATCTTCTGAACTGCCTGTCAGTCAGCCATTTGATCTGTGTCAATTCAGCCGGGGCACCATTTTGACGCATGTCAATTCGCCAAAGCAGTAGCAAGCGTAGTCTGTACTCATACAGAAACACCCATCTGATCTGAGAGGTACTTATCATGTATATGGACACCGTTGTATTCTCCGGGCTGGCTATCGTGGCACTGACCATCGCTTTCTTTGGCGGAGTAGCCTACATGATCCGCCGGGACATGAAACAGCATCCGCAGAAGCCGGAAGCCA
>JAUIAZ010000084.1 GCA_030427465.1 Gammaproteobacteria bacterium
GATGCCGGCTGCTGTCTGCCTGTGAGGAACCGGTTTTTCTGGAAGACCATGTGCTGGAATTGCGGGCCGCCATCGGTCTCAGTGTCTACCCCAACGGCGGGGAACAGAGTGAGCAGTTACTGGGTAATGCCCACATCGCGCTGAGTGAGGCGCGTCAGCAGCGTACAGGGGGGCTGCGGGTCTATCACCCGTCCATGCGCAAGACCCTTAATCATACCATGGCACTGGACAGCGATTTCCGGAAAGCCCTGCGCAGCGATGGCTTGGCGGTACATTATCAGCCGAAGATCGATATTCTGACCGGTGAGGTTACCGGTATGGAAGCGCTGGTACGCTGGCCTCATCCTACCCGCGGTATGCTCATGCCGGGCGATTTTGTACCGGCGGCCGAACGTACCGGCATGATCATTCCCATGGGTTACTGGATTTTGCAGAAAACCTGCCAGGATCTGGCTTTCCTGCAAACACTGGGTTTCGAGGACCTGCTCTGTTCGGTCAACCTGTCCTTCCGCCAGTTCCATGACCGCCGCCTTTCCGAGACCGTATTCCGGATCATATACAACACTGAGGTGGACACCTCATCCTTCGAGTTTGAGTTGACTGAATCATCAATGATGTTTGATACGGAATACACCCGCCGCTGTCTGACCGAGCTGACCCACCTCGGTATCCGCTTTGCGCTGGATGATTTCGGCACGGGGTATTCTTCTTTCAGCACTTTGCGGGACCTGCCGATCAGTACCGTGAAGATCGACAAGTCCTTCATGGACAATGTCGTCGACAGCAGTGAAGATGCCGCTCTTGTCAGCGGCATGATCGATCTCTCGCACCAGCTCGGATTGACGGTGGTGGCCGAAGGAGTGGAAAACGAAGCGCAACTGGAGTTCCTGCGCAAACACCATTGCGATCAGGGGCAAGGCTACTACTTCGCCAAGCCCCTGCCGCTGGATGCTTTCTGCGACTTCCTGATCAAACGTCGCGATGCCTCCGGGGTTGCCGATTACGGCGTGGCCTGAAGCGCGCAAATTCATTTTGCAGGAGCCTTCTGAGGGTTGCTAACATGGTGCATCCCAAGCCATCAGAAGATTTCCATGACATCAAGTATTGCTCAGCGTATTGCTGACGAACTCTCCGTGAATGTTTCCCAGGTCAACGCCGCCATTGAACTGCTCGACGGCGGGGCGACCGTTCCCTTCATCGCCCGCTACCGGAAGGAAGCGACTGGCGCCCTGAGTGATACGGCGCTGAGAACACTGGATGAGCGCCTGGTCTATCTGCGGGAAATGGAAGAGCGTCGCGCCAGTATCCTGGCCAGTATCGAAGAGCAGGGCAAGCTCAGTGACGGCTTGAAGGCTGAGATCCTGCAGGCTGAAACCAAGAGCCGACTGGAAGACCTCTATCTGCCGTACAAACCCAAGCGCAGGACCAAGGGGCAGATAGCGGTGGAACAGGGGCTGCTGCCTCTGGCGGAGAAGCTGCTGGGCGACCCGGCCGCGAAGCCCGAGTCAGAAGCAGAGGCCTTTATCAACCAGGAAGCCGGTGTGGCCGGTGTCGAGCAGGCTCTGGAAGGGGCTCGCTTCATACTGATGGAGCGCTTTGCTGAATCCGCTGATCTTTTGGCTTCCCTGCGAACCTGGTTATGGCAGGACGGCTGCCTGAATGTCGCTGTGATTGAGGGCAAAGCGCAGGAAGCCGCCAAGTATCGCGATTATTTCGAATATGACGAGCCCCTGCCCAAGGTGCCGTCGCACCGCGCGCTGGCCGTCTTCCGGGGACGCAACGAAGGCCTGCTGAGCCTGCGCATCCGGGTCGAAGGCGAGCCGGAGTCGCGCCGCGACCCGCATCCTGGCGAAGGTCGAGTGGCGGCATTCCTGCAGTTGCCCAACGATGAGCGACCCGCCACACAGTGGCTGCGAGAGGTGGTTCGCTGGACCTGGCGCGTGAAGCTCTACCCGGCGCTGGAGACCGATCTGTTTGCCCGCCTGCGTGATGCGGCCGAAGAAGTGGCCATCGACGTGTTTGCGGCGAACCTCAAGGATCTGTTGCTGACCGCTCCGGCGGGCCAGCGCGTGACACTGGGCATGGACCCGGGCCTGCGTACCGGCGTTAAAGTGGTGGTGGTCGATGGCACCGGTAAACTGCTCAGCTACGAAACCCTGTTTCCACATGCCCCGCGCAATGACTGGAATGGCGCCCTGCAGAAGCTGGTGGCGATGTGCCAGCGCCACGACGTCAACCTGATTGCGGTGGGCAATGGCACCGCATCCCGGGAAACGGACAAATTGGCGGGTGATGTGCTGAAGGCCCTGCAGAGCAAGGCCTGCCAAAAGGTCATGGTCAGTGAAGCAGGTGCATCGGTGTACTCGGCTTCTGAACTGGCGGCAAAAGAGTTTCCGGACCTGGATGTTTCCTATCGTGGGGCGGTTTCCATTGCCCGTCGCCTTCAGGATCCGCTGGCAGAACTGGTCAAGATCGAACCGAAATCCATCGGCGTGGGTCAATATCAGCACGACGTCGGGCAGCTGCGCCTGGCGAGGGCACTGGATGCCGTGGTCGAGGACTGTGTAAACGCGGTCGGTGTGGATCTGAATACTGCCTCTGTACCTCTGCTGGCGCGGGTTAGCGGCCTGAATGGCGGGCTTGCGGAACAGATTGTGTTCCATCGTGAACAGAATGGCCCCTTTGCTGACCGTCAGGGGCTGCTCAAGGTCAGCCGCCTTGGCCCCAAGACCTTTGAACAGGCGGCGGGATTCTTGCGTATCAACGGCGGCAAAGATCCGCTGGATGCGAGTGCGGTTCACCCCGAAGCCTATCCGGTGGTTGAGGTGATTGCGAAGCAGCAGGGCTGTGGTGTGCGTGAACTGATCGGGAATTCCTCTATCTTGCGGCAAGTGGATCCCCGGCGAATCCAGAATGATCAGTTTGGGGTTTACACCATCAAGGACGTGCTGACCGAACTGGAAAAGCCGGGCCGGGATCCGCGTCCTGAATTTCGGGTCGCCAGCTTCTCGGAAGGCGTGGAAACCCTCAATGACCTGGAGCCGGGCATGGTGCTGGAAGGTACTGTGAGCAACGTGACCCCCTTTGGTGCCTTTGTGGATATCGGTGTACACCAGGATGGTCTGGTGCATGTATCGGCGCTTTCAGAAACCTTTGTCAAAGATCCCCGTACCGTGGTGAAGACCGGTGATGTGGTCAAGGTCAAGGTGATGGAAGTGGATGTGCAGCGTAAACGTATCAGCCTCAGTATGCGTCTGGGAGACAGTATTGAGCGCCAGGCCGGAGCACAGGACAGCCGGTCGCAGCACAAGGGGAACAGCGGCAAAGGCGGAAGAAGCAGCCGTAACAGCAATGCACGCCCGTCCCGGGGGGCAGATAACAACGCCCGCTCCGTGGGAAGTTTTGGGGATCTGCTCATGAAAGCACAACAGGAAAGCAGGAAACAGTGATGATGGAAGCCCGTGCCAGCCGCCTGCTGGAATTGCTCGGCAAGAAACAGCTCCGGCTGACGGACTGCATGAAAAGGGGCCTGGAAAAAGAAGGTTTGCGTGCAACGCCCGAAGGGCGCATCAGTCAGGCGGATCATCCCCGGGCACTGGGTTGCACCCTGACCCACCCCTGGGTTACCACGGATTATTCTGAAGCACTGCTGGAACTGATCACACCGGTCTGTGACAGCTCCGCCGAGGCGCTTGAGTGGCTTGAAGACCTGCACCGTTTTGTGGGTATGGGGCTGGCGGATGACGAAGTGCTGTGGAACAACAGCATGCCCTGCCGCCTTGAGGGTGCCGGAAGTGTGCGTATCGCGGAATATGGGTCTTCCAACCTCGGGCGCCTCAAGCATGTGTATCGCAAGGGGCTGGAGGTTCGCTATGGGCGAATCATGCAGAGTATTGCCGGGCTGCACTACAACTGGTCCCTGACCGAAGATTTCTGGGAGGTTTTTGCCGAGAGTCAGGACAGCGCGTTGCAGCTGCGCGATTTCCGTTCGACCGAGTACTTTGGCCTGATCCGCAATTTCCGGCGCTGGAGCTGGCTGCTGATGTTGCTTTACGGCTCATCGCCGGCCTTCGACCGCTCTTTTCTCCAGGGTGGGGCAGACGGCTTTGAAACGCTGGGCCAGGACACGCTGTTCTCTCCCTATGCGACTTCGCTGAGAATGGGGGACATGGGCTACAAGAACGATGCACAGTCCGGGTTGTTCGTCTGTTTTAACCACCTGGCGACCTATATCAGTACCCTCTACAAAGCGACGCATACCCCGCATGGTCCATATGAAAAGCTCGGCATCAGGAATGAAGAGGGGTATTTCCAGCTCAATACCAACGTATTGCAGATTGAAAACGAGTACTACAACAATATCCGGCCCAAGCGGGTGGCGCGACCTGGCGAAAAGCCCCTGCAGGCGCTGCATCGTGATGGCGTGGAGTACATTGAAGTGCGCTGTCTCGATATCAATCCGTTCGCCCCGGCCGGCATTGACCGGGAGCAGATGGCCTTTATGGACTTGTTCCTCATGCACTGTCTGCTGACGCCGAGTCCGCTGCTGAATGAAGTCGAGTGCCGCACGGTCGATGTGAACTTCAACCGCGTGGTCGGTCAGGGACGCCAGCCCGAACTCAGACTGGAGCGGCGGGAAGGCGAGCGCACCTTTGACCAGAGCCCGCAAGACTGGGCACTGGAGATTCTGGATGCCATGCAGCCTCTGGCCGGGCAGCTGGATGCCGAGTCGCGGGAGGTCTGCTACAGCGAAGCTTTGGCGGGTGTCCGCGAACGCGTGAGTGATTTCTCGCGGCTGCCCTCGCAACGGGTCCTGGATGCCCTTTCCTCTGGCCGGTCTTTTGTGGAGTGGGGGCTACAGGGCTCGCAGGCTTCGGCAAAACAACTGGCTTCAGGGAATATGCTGGCCGAACGCGCGGAGCGCTTTGCGGAAAGTGTGCCGGTTTCCTGGCAGGCTGAAGCGGCACTACGGGCTTCGGACAAAACCGGCTTTGATGAATATCTGGCTGCCTACATGACAGCCTGAATGCCAACTGCCCCACAGTTCCGGCATCTGCCCTTTGGTTAAAAGCTGACCGCTTGCTACTATGGTTACACGTTATTACACACGGTAACCAAGCCAAGCGCTTCAGTTACCTGACTCTGGATAGCAGTATTTCCGGGAGCGGATTATGTCCAAGCAGGCACTTTTGAACTGGAACCTGAGTACCCTGAACAAGGCCTACCAGCAAGGCTACATGGCTGGTTCGATTGGGATGGATCGCAGCAAATGCCCTTATCGTGGTGATGTCGTGGTGGCGGCCTGGGAAGCAGGCTGGGAAGACGGCAAAGATCCTGCCATTAAAAAGCCGGAAGCCAATGCTTTTGGAGACCTGGTCAGCATCTGATGGCCTGATCAGGAGGGCGCCTGCCACCACTGGCTGGCGCTACCTTTCGCGACACCCCCGGAATCTGCCGCTCAGCGTTGTACCACAAAGCTGGTAAAGAGCAGGTCTTCTACCATCGGCTCGTTGGTTTCTTTCTTCAGATAGTCCTGGGCGGCCGTCAGCGCCTGTTGCCTCAGCTCTTCTCGCTTCACATTGTCAAACATCACTTCATCAGTCTGACGGCTCAGCAGCAAAACCATCTCATTGCGCAGTCCGGGCATGTGTTTTTCAACCGCCGCCGCTGCTGATGCCGTATTCACGCGCACACTGATATCGGTTTTCAGGTATCGGAGTTTGCTTTTGACGCCGCCAAAGTTGAGAACGAAGGGCGGCAGCATTTCAATGTACTGGACTTTCTGTGCCTCGCCTTCCTCGGCCACAGCAAACTGGCTGCCGAGCGTCAGGCAAAGCAACAGTAAGAGGGTAAAAAATCGTGGTAATTCAGGGCGCTGATTCATGTCGGACCGTCTCGGGGGCTAGGCATTGACTCACAAAAGAGCCTAGACAAGCTTCACAGACCCGTCAATTCAGGCCGGCCTTGCCAGACTTTAATTTGCACCTGCCGGGAGGCTGGTCGATAGTCGTGGGTTTGACGGAAAAGTAGGGATTTATGTACTGGTTGACTCATTACCGGCTACTCTCGGGACTGGCAGCATTGGTCATCGCTGGCATGATGGGTTTTGCGTTCTATCTGGAATACGTGAATGGACTCGAACCCTGTCCCCTGTGCATGGCACAGCGTGTGGCTTTCGTGGGCCTGGGGCTGGTGTTTCTGGTGGCGGCTTTGTGGGCACCGGTTTCCCGGGCCGGGCGCTGGATCATGACCTCGGGGTTGCTTGTCTTCAGTGCCGCAGGTGCTGCGCTGGCAGGCCGGCAGCTCTATCTGCAGAGCCTGACAGCAGAGCAGGCCGAAGCGCTGACCTGTGGCATGGGGCTTGAGTTCATGCTCGATGCCTTCCCTTTTTGGGAAGTCGTCCGGCTGACGCTGAGAGGCACCGGCGACTGTGCCGAGGTACAGTGGGTTTTCCTGGGCCTGAGCATCCCGGGATGGACCTTTGTAGCATTTCTGGGTTTTGCCGCACTCGCACTCTGGCTGGCTCTGATGAAGCGCTCAAATGCACATGGGGCTTGAGTGTCTTCGAAAGCATGGCTTATATTGTTCATTCATAATAATTATTTAAAAACAACAGCAGGTATATGCAGTTAATTATTGAGGGTGGATGTTGTGTTGAATGAGTGTGAGAGTGTCACGAGCCGCTGGTCCGATCTGGATGTCATCATTGAGAAATGGCTGAAGGAACGTCAGGATCTGATTGTGCGCTACTGTGACCTGGTAAGCCGTGGTGAGTTCGACAGCGTAGACGGGGCCCTGAGCCACCTGAGGGTTTTCTGCCAGGTATTGGTGGACTACGTTTCAGCCGGTCACTTTGAAATTTACGATCAGCTGATTGAAGAGGCCATGGAATACAACGATGGGGGCGTTGAACTGGCGCAGCGCATTTACCCACGCATCCAGCAAACCACCGAAACGGCGCTGACTTTCAACGACCGCTTCGACAAGGCGCCAGAGGAACTGGAAGAGTTGAACCGCCTGCTGCCACAACTTGCTGACCTTGGCGTTCAGCTGGAAGAACGCTTCGAGCTGGAAGACGGTCTGATCGAAAAACTTCATAATGTTCACGCACGAAAGGCTGGTTAAACAGCTTTCTCTTCCGCTGGCAGGGGGGCTTTTGCTGACCCTGCTCAGTGCCTGTGATACCCGCAAACCCGAGTCTGTGCAAGAGGTGGCCGTTCAGGGCGTACTCAGCGCGGAGATCAGCCGTGATGGAAGTTTTGCGGTGGTCGGCTCCATTCATCATGGTGGCAGTGGCTGGGATCTCCAGGCTTTCAATCGTCTGTATAACTGGAACCATCAGTCCGGTCAGCTCAGCACCCTGCGCTCTGTAGCACTCTCGGGTGATGGCCGCCGTGCACTGACCGTCGAAAACCGGGATCTGGTGGTCTGGGATACCACGACCGGGCAGGCACTCAATTTCTGGCAGACGGGTGACAAGGTGCTGGCTGCTGCGCTCTCAGGTGATGGTTCTCTGGCCGTACTGGGGCAGCAGAACAGTCAGGCCATTCTGTTTGATGTCAATGCCGGAGCTGAGCGTCAGGTGTTCGCACATGAGGCCGAAGTCTATGCCGTCGGTATCAGTGATGACGGTAGCCGGGTCATTACCGGTGCCGATGACTTTGATGCGGTACTCTGGGACGCTACCAGAGGGCTTCCACTCCACCGGTTCAGCCATGACAACCAGGTCAAGCAGGTGGCCATCAGTGCAGATGGCAGCCGTATCCTGACCCAGGCCCAGCGTGAAAAGGCGGTGATCCGTGATGCGGTGAGCGGTGACGCCATCGCCACACTACCTCTTGAATATGAGAACTTTACCGCCGCCCGTTTTTCCGCAGATGCCGGCGAACTGCTGATCGGGACTTTTCAGGGGGATGTGTATCTGTACCGCCTGAGCGATGTCAGCCAGATTGTGCACTGGCAGGCCAAAGGCAAGAACCCCCTGGCTGCCGGAGCTCGCAGTGGCGCCATTCTGAGCGTGGCTTTTCAGGGCGGCTCAGCGCTGGCACTCGTATCTGACGGCAGCTTCCAGCGCTTCGCACGGCCCTGATCCGGCTCCCGTCAGGCTGATGCACTTGGCCGGCTGCTCACCCGCTTGTGCCAGGCAAGCAAATGTTCCTGATGCGGCTGTGGTCGCAACTGGTTCACTTTGTTGAAGTCGAGGGTACACAGGGCGGTGATGTCTGCAATGCTGTAATCCTCTCCGGCAATGTAGGGCTGTGTGGCCAGATGATCATTCAGAAGATCAAAGAAATCACGGGATTTGTCGCGGCACAATTCGCCCCACTCGGGAACCTGTTTCTTGAAAGCGGCGAAATAGTCTGTGGTATGCTGGAAGCACATGCCGGTGGGTAGTAGCCAGTTCAGCTCAATGATCCGGTTCCACATTTCTATCACACCGCATTCCCTGGGGTTACGCCCCATCAAACGGGGTTCGGGTTGCAATTCCTCGAAGTAACGACAGATGGCAACGGTTTCGGAAATGAAAGTGCCGTCATCCAGCTCCAGCAGGGGCACGGTTTTGAAGCGGTTCATGGCCTTGAATTCGGCACTGTGGTGCTCTCCCTTCTGAAGATTGACCTCCACGTATTCCATCTCAATGCCTTTTTCAGCCAGAAAAATCCTCACCCGTCGAGGGCTCGGTGCGATCTTCATTTCATAGATTTTCATGGAGTGCCTCTGTTTTGTAGCAGTCGTTCAAATATGGCCCGGAAGCAGAACGCTGTCAATGTGTTCAGCTGATGTTCAGTTGACTCTCAGTAAAGTACCTGACAGACAGCAGAAAAGCAGGAGGGGCTGGAGATGAAAAAGTCAGAAATAGGCATGATCGGCGTGTTATCGGTGGGCCTTCTGGCGACACCGGTGGCACAGGCTGAAAGCGGGGCCATCTATGATTATGCGCAGGTGACCCATGTGGAGCCCATTGAACGACAGATAGAGCACCGGATTCCGCGAGAGTCCTGCTGGACCGAACAGGTCCGTCATGAACGTTCGCAACCGCAGCCTCAGAGTGACAGTTATCTGGGGCCGGTTCTGGGGGGAGTGATCGGCGGGGCGCTCGGGCATGCGGTGGGACACCGCAAGCGCAACAAGCAGGTCGGGGCAGCCGTGGGTGCGGTTGTGGGGGCGACCATTGGCCACGAGGTGACCCGTGAGAAAAGTGCGCCCGTCCATCAGGGCTACTACTATAGCCATGAAAGGCGCTGTGAAACCCAGTACGACCTGGAATATGAAACACGCATTGTGGGTTATTGGGTAGACTATGATTATCTCGGCCACAGCTATCGTACCCGCACCACCGAGCATCCCGGGCAGCGTCTCCGGGTCAGAGTACGGGTAGATCCGGCCTGAGCATGAATGATGAATCAGTGTGAGAGAAAACATGAGAGCAAGCCGTCGCATGCGTTGGGTGTTGGTGCTGTTGCTGGGCCTGTTCTGGTCTGCCTGGGTTCAGGCCATTCAGCCGGCTTCCTCGGCGGGCGATGCGGCGCGTCAGGTTCAGGCGGAGACCGGCGGGCGCATATTGCGGGTCGATTCCGATGGGCAGGGTTTCCGGGTACGGGTGCTTTTGCCCAACGGGAATGTGCGCACCCTGTATGTGCCCAAGCGCTAGGTGAGGCCTTGAGCATCGGGCCGGGTCATGGGGCAGGGTGGCAGGCATGAGGATATTGCTTATCGAAGATGAAGCCGGCCTGCGTGGGCAGATTGCTGAATTGCTGCGGGGCCGCAACTATGCAGTAGATGCCATCGGCCTGGGTGAGGAAGGCTGCTATCTCGGCAGCGAGATCGACTTTGACCTCGCCATAGTCGACCTGGGCTTGCCGGACCTTGGTGGCCTGAGCGTGATCCAGCGCTGGCGCCAGGTGGGTCGTAGATTCCCGGTTCTGATATTGACGGCCCGAGGCCACTGGCGCGAAAAAGTCGAGGGGCTGGAAGCCGGTGCAGATGATTATCTGGTTAAACCTTTCCACGTGGAAGAGCTCGTGGCACGTGCCCAGGCTCTGATTCGCCGGGCTTCCGGACTCCCGAGCAGTCGCCTGGTAGCGGGCCCTATTGTTCTGGATACGCGCGCGCAGCAAGTCTTGCTGCAGAATAAACCTCTGGCTCTTACTGCCTACGAGTACCGCACGCTCGAATACCTGATGCGCCATGCCGGGGAAACCGTTTCCAAGGCGCGACTGGGCGAACATCTCTACGAAGATCATATTGAGCGTGACAGTAACGTCCTTGAGCAATATGTTGCCCGCCTGCGCCAGAAACTGGATCCTGACAAAACACTCAGGCCACTGACGACCCTGCGGGGACAGGGCTATCGCTTTGAACTGGCTGTTGCGAGCGAATGAAGGCCTGGTCTATCCGGCAGCGTTTGTTGCTTCTGCTGGGGCTTCTGCCCCTGCTGCTCTTGTTGATGGCCTGGGTGCTGAAACTGGCCCATGACGAGAGTCTCAGGCAAAGCAATCAGGCGCGCCTGGAAGCCACCCTCTATGGCCTGATGCGTGACACCCAGTTTGATCGCGGAGAACTCATCATGCCGGAGTACCTGCCGGAGCCGGTCTTCAACTCCGAAGGAGGCGACGCGGCGGCCCGGGTCCTGTCTGCCGATGGCCGGGTACTCTGGGAGAGTCGTTCAGCGGTGCTGTTTGGCGGACTGCCAGCCTCTCCTGACGCGCCGCCTGCGACCCGCTTTGAATACCAGGAAAACCTCAAACTCGAAGGATTGCTTTTGAACCGTTTGCGCCGCCGCGTCCATTTCGGCGCTGATACCGTTGGGGAAGGCGCGGCTACCGAAGGCATGTTGCTGGATTATGAAGTGTGGCAACGCAGTTCCGCGCTGAGCACCAGTCGGGAGGCCTTCCTGTGGCCCTTGTGGATGGGAGCTCTGGCGGTGGCTCTGGTCGTCGGAGTGGCGGTTCTGGTTATTCTGCACTGGGTCAGCGCGCCCCTGAAAGCCGTTCGCAATGAACTGGATAACCTGAGGCAGGGGCGACAGGGTGAGATCGAAGGAGAGTATCCTTCGGAGATCCGGCAACTGGTGATGGCCATCAATGAACTGTTGCAATCCGAGCGCCGGCAACGGGAACGCGTTCGTCAGCGCCTGGCGGACCTGGCGCACAGCCTGAAAACCCCCCTTACGGTAATTCGCGGAGAGCTGCAGAGTCGGGAGGCCCCTTCGCGAAAGTTACTGACCGAAGAAAGCGAACGTCTGGCTCATCTGGTGGATCTGCAGCTGAAACGGGCCGCCGGTTCCGGAGCCACCTGGAAGCCCACGGTGGCTATCCGGCCGGTGATTGACCGCCTGCTGGGCAGTCTCGACCGGATTTATCCCGATCCGCAGCGTGAGATTTGCTTGCAGATACCGGAGGGTGCGGCAGTGGCCGTGGATGAGGATGACCTCATGGAGATATTCGGCAATCTGCTGGAGAATGCCTGTAAATACGGCGGCAAACAGATCTGTGTGTCACTCGAGGTCGCAGATGCCAGCCAGAGCGATCAGGATGGCGCCTTCCGGGCAGAACGCTGGTGTGTCACGGTATCAGATAATGGCCCGGGTATCCCTCACGAGCTGTTCCCGCAGGTACTGGAAAGGGGGGTGCGGGCCGATGAGCGGCCGATCGGTCATGGTGTGGGCCTGGCCATCGTTACCGACCTTCTGGAACAGTATCGGTCCGCCCTTGAGCTGGCGCATCCGCAGACCGGCGGGCTGACGCTGACCTTTGATCTGCCTGGCTTCTGATGGGACAGGTGCGAAAATTTCTGAATCGCTGGCGCGTTTGTTGGCCGATTTCTGTACCCTGTATCTGGAAACCCAGATACTTCTGCTGGAACGTGACGGATGAAAGCACGGCAGGCTTGCTTTCCGAGCGCTTGAGGACCTGATCTGCGGTCATACTCATCCCCGTCCATACGCCCCCGGCCCGGCCGGACCGGGGGATGGTTCCTGCCTCCGGCTAACCTAAACTGTTTTCTCCGGGATTTGTCTTTGAGGGCGTGATCATGCGTGTGTGGAAAGGATTCGTAGGCTTGCTGGCGGGCACAATACTGACAGCTTGCGGTGGGGGTGGCGGAGGTTCCGGTTCCTCCGGTGGGGGGCTAGGCAGTTTTGCGGGTTACGATGAGTATGCCTGTCGCAGCGACGCGGCTTATCTTCAAGCGGTTTATGATCTGCGCATCTATCAGGTGATGACTGAAGCCTTTGTGGATTCAGATGGGGCCGGGTACGGGGTGGGTTACGGGACCAGCCATCACAACGGAGACATCCGAGGTATTATCAACGCCCTGGATTACATCGAAAGCCTGAACGTGAATGCCATCTGGCTGACTCCGGTTTTCGAATCGGTAGCGTTGAATGGTCAGGATCTCGCTGCCGACCGCCTGGATGCGACT
>JAUIAZ010000473.1 GCA_030427465.1 Gammaproteobacteria bacterium
AGTGGTGGTGACCGGTTGGGCACGCACAGCGATCTGTTCCAGGCGGTCGTGCGCCGTCCAGGTCAGGTCGGCCATCACCGCCCACTCGGGGTTGATCTGGTGGAAGATGCTGAGTGAGGCAGACTCCGGAGTATCCAGGCTGACCTGACCATCAGCCTCGCGGGAGATGGCATCGGTTGCTGCGCCGGGAATGCCCGCATTATTCATGTAGGCAATCACGGTATCGAGATCAGTCAGGCTGGCATCACCTTCCACGTCTTGACGAACCCTGGATCGGTAGGCAACGCCAACCCGGGTCGCTTCGCTGACTTCATACATGACGCCGAGATTGAAACCAAGGCCCCAGCTGTCTGCATCTTCAACCGCAAATTCGACGTCCATATTGTTTAGGGCATCAGCGCCAACAGCACCTGTGGTAATGGCCTGGGCCTGAGCCGGCGTGATCGCTCCGGCCGTAGCAAGGCGGGTAGCAACGCCGCCGACTATGCTGGGGCCGTATACCTTCCGAGCGATTTCGCCTTCGAGATACTGCGCATTGATGCCAAAACCGAAGGTCATTTTTTCATTGATACGGAAGGCGACGCTCGGGTTGATGTTGATGGTTTTAAGTTCCGTTTTCCGGGTGTAGTAACGGCCTGCAAAGTCATCGTCAAAGTCCGCGGCCGCACCGAAAGGCACAAAAATGCCCAAGCCAACAGCCAGATCCTGATTCACGCGGTGTGAGAGGTAGAAATGCGGAATGACGGTGTCTTCGAAAGCTTCCCCGCCAGAGGTGGCTACCGTCATGGGTATGAAGGTGCCATTCAGGTTGGCGAAAGCGTCGCCATCCTGTGAAAACTCGATATCCGGCATGACCAGATTCAGAACACCACTGAAATTTGTGCCTTCCAGCTGGAGCATACCAGCCGGGTTGGCATAGATAACGCTGGCATCTGCAGCTTCTGCACCGTTGGCGTTAGCTGTGCTTTGCGCAGATATACTCTGGGTGCCGATATTGTAGCCTGAGGCATTGGCTTGTGACACTGCAATCAGGGCTGTGCCGAGCAGGGATGCGCTCAGCAAACGGGGAAAATTCCTGCCAATAGGGTGTGGCATGGTGTAACGCTCCTAACGATTTCGGGTAGATACTGAAGGAAGGGCTTCTACAAACCAGGATTTGCGGGGCAATAGCATGATGCGATCGGCCGCAAAGGACAACCCGACAGACCAGATTTAATGTTTGCACTTGTAAACCTTGTCCATCGCAGCGGCCAGCAAGGGCGCCAGCTCAATCGCATTGGATTCGTGCGAAATGCTGTCTGTACTGATCAGGCGATCTACTCCGCTGTCCGCCAACAACTGTTCTGCTCCAGGCGCCAGCAGGGCATGCGTGCACAAGGCCAGTACCTCACGGGCGCCTCGCTGGCGCAAGGCCCGGGCACTTTCTGCGACCGTGTGACCACTGCTGATGACGTCATCGACAAGCAGTACCGTTCGCCCTTCGTAGGCGTAGTCGGGCAGGTTAATGGCGACCTCACGGTCCCCGTAACGGATTTTGCTGGCAACGACATAATCCACCTTGCCGGGGCCAGCAACCACTTTGACCCACTGCTCTGACTCTTCGTCTGGTCCGATAAAAACGGCGTTATCAAACCGGTTGCGGACAAATTCACCCAGCAAACCGGCTGCCGTCAGGGCGATGGCGTTTTTGCACGGAATGGCCTGTTCCAGCCTGGAGATGCGGTGCAGGTGTGGGTCTACGGTGATGACATCATCAAACAGGTCAGCCAGCAGGGCTCCAATGATTTGCTGGCTGATCGCCTGTCCGGGGACAAAGGCTTTGTCCTGCCGCATATAGCAGAGATAGGGAGCCACCAGTGTCAGGCGGGTCGCCCCCTGTGCCCGCGCAGTTTTGGCAGCAAGGCAGAGTTCGATCAGTTTGTCGTTGGGGAAGTCCAGGGACTGGCAGAAAACCAAGTGGTTTTCGGTAATCGGGGGAAGCTGAACCCGGCTTTCCCCATCCGGAAAGCGGTGCAGTTCAATCCGCGTATGCGGGCAGTTCAGCGCACTGGCTAGACGCCGGGCCTGGTGCTGGTAGTTGTCAAAACTCAGAATCTGAATGGTCATAATTATCCGGATCTTGGAGTAAAGATTTACTGTCTGGGCCGGGAAGTCTGTCGACTGTCCTCGCCCAGGCTGTAACCGTGATTGAAGTCGGCAGCTCGTCTGGCGAACTTGAAGTCTGCCGGAAACTCCGCGTATATCCGGTAGAGTACCTCACCTTTTTCCACCCGGTCGCCGATGCGTTTGCGTATCTCAACACCAGCCCCCTTGTCCATGGGTGCCCCTGCCAACCGGGCAACATGGGCCAGTATCAGGTTATCAATGCCAGTCACATAGCCAGCGCGGTCAGACAGCACATCGCTGGTCAGTTTGCCCTGAGAGAAGCGACAGGTCTGTGCTCCCTGA
>JAUIAZ010000085.1 GCA_030427465.1 Gammaproteobacteria bacterium
TGTTTCGCAGCCGCTTTGGTGCCGATCCGGTGTACCACCGTGCCTGGGTGGAGGCCCCATGATCCGCTACATACTGCAGCGTCTGGCCTACGCGCTCATCACCATCTGGTTCGTGGCAACGGCGACCTTCTTTGCCATGCATGCCGTACCGGGTGACCCTCTGAGCAATGATAAAGCGGTTTCCGAAGAAGTGTTTAAAAATCTGCAGGCACACTATGGTCTCGACAAGCCCCTGTGGGAGCAGTATCTGATTTATATGGGTAAGCTTATGCAGGGTGATCTGGGGATCTCCTTTACCCAGCAGAATCGCAGCGTCAATGACATCATCGGCGAGCACTTCGTGATTTCCGCCACCCTCGGGCTGGCTGCGCTGCTGTTCGCCGCACTCGGCGGCATTCTGTTTGCCAGTCTGGCGGCCATTTACCAACGCCGTTGGCCAGACCGGCTCACTGTCATTGCGGTTTTGATATCTGTTTCGGTTCCCAGTTTCGTATTTGCGGCACTGGCACAACTGGCCATTGTCCAGATCAATCAATGGCAGGGCAGCCCCTGGCTGCCGGTCGCTGGCTGGGGCACCCTGGACCATATCTGGGCACCGGCTCTGATGTTGGGGCTGGGTACCATGGCCTACCTCACCCGGCTGATACGTGGCAGCCTCATCGACCTTCAGCATCAGCCTTTTCTGCTGGCCGCCCAGGCCCGTGGCCTGCCTCGCTGGCGCTGCTTCCTGCGCTATCAACTCCGCAACGCGTTACTGCCCGCCCTCAGTGTCATGGGTCCGACGATTACCGGCATCACCACGGGCGGCTTTGTTGTGGAACAGGTCTTCGCCATTCCGGGTCTGGGCCGCTATTTCATCCAGGCCGTGGCGCAACTGGATTACACCGTCATCATGGGCACAACGGTGTTTTATGGCGCCTTCCTGGTGCTGGTGGTCCTGGTCTTTGATCTTCTCTATGGCTGGGCCGATCCGCGCATCCGGGTAAACAGGACAATGCACTGATGAATCCACAATATCTGCCCCGACAATGGGTCATTGAAGAAGCCATCAGCACCAGTTCAGATCGATACTGGCCAACGGTATGGCGTCGTCTGAGAAAGGATTCGCAGGCCATGATTTCTCTCACCCTGCTAATCCTGCTGATTCTTTCGGTTCTCCTCGGCCCCCTGCTCTGGCCGGTCAGCCCCTCGCAGCAGTATCTGAACCAGATTTCGCAGGGACCGCAGGGAGCCACGACGGCACGCATTGTCGAAACCGGACGACTCTGGCCCTCGCACGATCAGCCTTTACCCCCTGTTGATTCATTACAGGCTCTGGATGCCCATACCGAAGGGGTCCAACTGGTCTGGCCAGCGGTAGAAGGCGCGCTTCGTTACCAGCTCTACCGACGCGACAGTCAGAGTGCCGCCAGCAGTAGTGGGCTTCCGCTGGCCAGTTTCACGCCGCCTCAACGGGCTTATGAAGATCGTTTGAACCTGCGCCCGGAACCCTTTGTTTATCAACTGGATGCACTGGATGAAACCGATCAGGTGCTGGCAAGCTGGAAGTTGTCTGTCACTCCGGAGCTGGCTTTAAGTCGCTATTCGGCCGATCTCGCCAATCTGCCACAGGCTGAAACGCTCGCGCTGCCTGCACACCCGCTGGGTACTGACCATCTGGGGCGGGACATGCTCGCGCGTCTGCTTGCCGGCGGGCAGACTTCCCTGTTCATCGGGCTGGTGGCGCCTCTGGTTTATATCCTGATCGGGGTGATCTATGGGGCGGCTTCTGCCCTGCTGGGCGGTCGGGTCGATGCGATCATGATGAGCGTGGTTGACTTCGTAATTGCACTGCCCTTTTTGCTGTTCATGATCCTGTTTCGGGTCGCGGTGGGAACGGAACCCGGGGACAGTGGCATTACCGCCATGCTGGTCGCACTGATCGCCCTGGGCTGGCCCTCCCCCGCCCGACTGGTGCGCGGGGAAATTCTCAAACTGCGGGAAATGCCCTACGTGGAAGCGTCGCGCTTGATGGGTGCGCGTAAACGTCATCTGATCCTGCGACACCTGCTGCCCAATATCATGGGCAGCGTATTGGTCACCTTTACCTTCGCGATACCCTCCGCCATTTTCACCGAGGCCTTTCTATCCTTCATCGGTCTGGGCGTGGTCCCCCCTTCCCCAAGCTGGGGCTCCATGTGTAATGATGGTCTTGCCCGATTATTGACCCAACCCCACATCATGTTGTTTCCCGCTCTGGCCATCAGTCTGACCGTACTGATCTTCAACCTGCTGGGGGACAGCCTCAGAGACGCCATGGCCCTGGAGGAAAAACCATGAGTCTGCTCAGCATCAGAAATCTCAAAGTGACGCTGCGAACGCCGCAGGGACCGGTCTATCCGGTACAGGGAGCGGATATCGAAGTCGCTGAAGGCAAGACCCGTTGCCTGGTCGGAGAGTCCGGCTGTGGCAAGAGTCTGAGCATGCTGGCCGTTATGGGGCTGCTACCGGCCGGTGCAAGCATCGAAGCCGAACAGATGCACTTTGCCGGACAGGATCTGCGCACGCTGACTGCAAAGACCTATCGCCGCCTGAGAGGTCCTGGCATGGGCCTGATCTTTCAGGATGCCATGGCGGCATTCAATCCGGTCCTGCGGATTGGGGATCAACTGGCTGAAGCCTACCGGACCCACCGCGGAGGTAGCCGTCGTGTGGCCTGGCAAAAAGCCGTTCACTGGCTGGACCGGGTTGGCATCCTGCAACCCGAAGACAAGGCGCGCTATTTCCCTCACGAATTTTCCGGGGGCATGCTGCAGCGGGCCATGATCGCCATGACGCTGATCACGCAACCCCGCCTGGTTATTGCCGACGAACCAACCACCGCACTGGATGTCAGCGTACAGGCGCAGATACTGGCTCTGCTTCGAGACCTGCAACGCAGTGAAGGCGTTGGTCTGATTCTGATTACCCATGATCTCGGTGTGGTCGCTGAAATGGCCGATGATGTCAGCGTGCTCTACGCCGGCAAAACCATTGAGGAAGCCCCAGCCAAGGTATTCTTTGATCGCCTGAGCCACCCCTACAGCCAGGGGCTTAAGGCGTGTACGCCAAACTGGCGGGCGGGGCCGCGTCCGGTTGAACCCATTCCCGGGCTGCCCCCACCCCTGAACCAGCGGCACCAGGGCTGTGCTTTTCGCTATCGCTGCGCCAAGGCCATGCAGATCTGCGATCAGTTGCCACAGATGCAGCCGGTGGGCGAGCGGCATCGGGTTGCCTGTTGGCTGACCCAAAGGGACCAGGAAATAACGAATGCACAGACAGGAGAGCAGCCATGACGGCCCTACTTAGCGTGGATTCTCTGTGTAAACGATTTGGCGATGTGGATGCGGCAAAGGACGTATCTTTTGTGCTCGACAGTGAGGAAATCCTGGCTCTGGTTGGCGAAAGCGGTTCTGGAAAAACCACCGTCGGCCGTCTGATTGCTGGTCTTGAGAACAAGGACTCGGGAGAGGTCCGGTTCCAGGGGCATTTGCTGCCCATGACTTATGGACAGAAAGACTTCCTGCGCTGGGGACGGGAAATCCAGATGATCTTCCAGAACCCACTGGGTGCTCTGAACCCCTTTTTCAGCGCTGCCGATGTACTGGCTGAAGCCCTGCGTTTCGCCCGTTCCGGCAAAGCCATGAAGCGCAGCGAACTCAGTTCTGGCACTGATTTCTGGCTGGATGCGGTCGGGCTCCAGTCAAGCCACCGTAACCGATTGCCGCACCAGTTATCCGGCGGGCAGCGCCAGCGTCTGGTGATCGCCCGCGCCCTGTGCATGGAACCCCGACTCATCGTCTGCGATGAGCCGGTATCGGCTCTGGATGTCTCTATCCAGGCGCAGATCCTGGATCTGCTGCGACGGCTGCGAAAAGAACGAGGCGTCAGCCTGCTGTTTATCACGCATGACCTGAATGTGGTTCGCCAATTTGCGGATCGTGTACTGGTCATGTATCGGGGTGCCTGCGTGGAAGAGGGGGCTACCGGTGATCTGTTTTCCAACCCGCAGCATGACTACACCCGCCACTTGCTGGAAACCTGCCCCGTTCCGGCCTATCAGGAACCACCCGCCTAGGCGAATTGTGCGAAATACTCGTCATTGGGCATGAAGTCGGTGACGTTAATCTCCCACTTTCGCGGATCTTCATAACCGACAATTTTTTCGGGCAGCCCCGGGCTGGAAAGTCTTAAAGGATAAGGCTGCGAATAGGCTTTGGTCTTGCTATTGAAGATCACTTTAACATCCGGCTTCAGACGCTCCGTGGGGCTCTGCTCGGTGACGATGGCCAGCATATCGTTATTCAGTCGAACCAGCGTACCCGTGGGGTAAATTCCCATACACTTGATAAACTGATGCACCAGCGCTTCATCGTAGCGGGTCTTGCTGTCTTGCAAAACCACTTTCATCGCCTGCGAAGGGGGCATCGCCTCACGGTAAGCTTTTCGTGTGGCCAGCGCATCGTAGCTATCCACGATCGCTACGATCTTGGCGAAACGGCTGATTTCCGCATCCTTCAGCCCAAGGGGGTACCCGCTGCCATCGACACGCTCGTGGTGCTGCAGAATGATTTCCCGGGTGATTTTTGGCACGCCCTCATGACTGGCTATGATCGCTTCCGACTCAGTCACATGAGACTGCATCAGAGTCATCTCTTCATCGCTGAGTTTGCCGCTCTTCACCAGCAGTTCGTCTGGTAGCCGGGCCTCGCCGATATTTTGCAGCATGGCTCCGGCAATGGCGGCCTGAATCTCCTGGTCACTCATCTCAAGGCTCTGGCAGAAAACCCCGGTCAGCACTGCACAGTTCACGGCATGCTCATAATTATACCGGTCAGTGTTGCGCAGCTTGCCGAACCAGATCAACGCATCCTTGTTACGCCTGAGGCTAAGATTGATGGCAGAAGCGGCCTGGGCAAACTGCTCGGGGATCAGGGACTCACCCCGCCGGATCTTGGCATAGGATTCCACCAGAATCCCCGTGCAGACAGAGAATATCTCTTTCGCAGTAAACCATTCAAAACCCAGGGCACGATAGTCAGAACCGGTTTCTTCCGCAAAAAAGGTCAGCGCGTTGTCAATCGCCTCGTCATCGTGAGGAATGTCATCGTTGGCTTCCTCAGGCTCAGGGACATCGACACCTTTATCCAGGTTGATCACGAGATTCCGGACACCGATCTCACGAAACTTGTCCACAATCCGGGGGTCACTGATACGTCCGCTGCGACGTTTCGGAAGGCGAACCCCTTCCTCCTCGATAATGTGATCCACATACATATTGACCGCGAGTTGATCAATGTGGATTTCCTTTAATGCCATTCCTGCCGGCAAACCCTTTTAAAAACCTGACTATAATTCAGCCTAGCACAGTTTATACCAGTGCAGGCATCGCCCATTTGCAGGAACCGGCTACACTGAAAACATGTTCTCGAATGACAGTAAAGAATTAGGCTTTCTCGCCGGCAAACGGGCGCTCGTCGTAGACGATATGGGCGCGGCCGTTGCCATTGGCAAAAACATGCTGATCGCGCTGGGAGCCAAGCAGGTGGATACCGCCGGTGACTACGTCACGGCTTTCCCGATGATTGCCAAAAAGCACTACGACCTGATTCTGTGCGACTTCAACCTGGGGTCAGGACTGAATGGCCAGCAGTTGCTCCGCGATCTGCGCCACATCAAGCGCATCAGTTACCAGACGATCTTTGTGGTAGTCAGTGCCGAGCGTACCCGAGACATTGTACTGGGCACGATAGAATGCGAGCCTGACGGCTATATTGCCAAGCCCTTTACCCAAGGGGACTTCAAGCAGCGAATTGTCAATCTGGTGGAGCAGCAAACCCATTTCCAGGCCGTGAACAAGAACCTGGACGCCGGTGAGTTTGATGCCGCTTTCAAACTGCTCGACGAGATCGCAGAGACGGAACCCAAGTACGCCAATCTGGCTCTGCGCAAAAAGGCAGGCCTGCTGTTCGACCAGAGCCGTTTCGAGGAAGCCCTGAAAGTATTCAACAAAGCCCTCGAGAAACGCCGTCCGACCTGGGCTCAGATCGGCAGGGCCCGCGCCATCGCCGCCCTGGGTGACCGCAAGCAGGCGATCTTCGAACTGGAAGCCATCGTTCGTGAAAACCCTCTGGTCGTCCCGGCCATGGATACTCTCGCTTCCTGCCAGTTGCAAAGCGGGCGTAAACGGCTGGCTCAGGAATGGGTTGCGAAATCCCTGGAAGTGTCGCCCATGAGCATTGAACGCCAGAAATGGCTGGGAGAACTCAGTCTCGAAATTGGGGAGGTGGATCAGGCCGTCGGGGCTTACCGGGCCGCCCTGTCACTGGCAGAAGGCACGCTCAAGGAAAACGAAAAACTGCACGACACACTGGTACGCACCATGCGCAAGGGTATTGAATCGGAAACCGACCCCAAACGCATTGCCAAACTGC
The DNA here is from genome assembly GCA_030427465.1 of Gammaproteobacteria bacterium. Taxonomy (GTDB): domain Bacteria; phylum Pseudomonadota; class Gammaproteobacteria; order Pseudomonadales; family Oleiphilaceae; genus JADJWY01. Next base: position 6,453 of record JAUIAZ010000085.1, read on the forward strand.
TCGAGGACAGCCGCCAGGCCATCAAGAAGGCTCGCAAGAAATTCGAAGACAGCGATCTCATCAAACTGAACGAAGCCCTGCTGCGAGCCCAGATCAAGAATAACGAAGGAGATTCCGAAGAAGCCATCGCCATCATTGATGCCGCGATGGAAAGACATAAGGATCTGCTGGCAGAAGACCCGGAACTGGTGATTGATGTTGCCGAGACCAAATTCTACACCGGAGACCTGCCTGGCGCCGAAACCCTGCTGCGTCAACTGATGACTGACTATCCCGACGACACCCGACTACGGGACCGCATACAGGCCATCATCGACACGCCCATCCCCTATCACAAACGGGTCCGCCTCAACGAACTCAACCGCCTGGGCAAGTTGCATTATGATAATGAGGATTACGATGAAGCCCTGAAGTCTTTCCGCGAGGCGCTCGACGTTTATCCCTTCCACCCGGCTGTTAACCTCAACGCCGTACAGGTCACTCTGAAGCTGATTGAACTCGGCCGGCGTTCGGAAAATGCTTACCGTGAAGCCAAAGCCTACCTGGACAGCTGCGTAAAGCTGGAGGAAGACCACCCGGAATACCGCCGCAAACATGCCTTCCAGAAGTTCCTGAAAAAACAGCTGAATACCGGTTAATACAACACAGAAAGAAAGTGCCGGCTGATGCCGGCCACCGTATTAGTCGTTGCTGAGCGTCAGCAGAGCCTCACAAAGCGCCCGGCTGTCATAGACCGTCGCCCGACCGCCCGGAGACAGATTGCCGTAGACCACCTGAACGCCCTGTTCACTGAGTTCGTCCAGTGGCAGAGTGCCGTCATACTGCTCGTGATGCTCATCCAGCAGAATATGCGTCAGCCAGTGGCTGATCGGCGCTCCCGGTCGCGCATTCCGGCGCAGATAGGCAACCAGGGTGCTAACGCAGTCTGACAGGGACAGACCGATCTGTTCCGGATCCCGTCCCAGATTGGGCACATAGACCTTGGGTGAATCCGCTCTGGCGATGGCGTCACCCACACCGCTGACCAACAGATTGGCGATGACACTGGAATAAAAACTGCCGGGCGGATAGCAGATCAGGTCGGCTTCAACGATCTGCTGGCGAATGGGACCGGACAACTCAGGAGAAACCGGCTCCCACTCGCTGCAGCTGGCGGACAAACAGCAGTCGGTCACCGGAGAGTCAATCAGTCCCCCTTCCTTCCCGGTAATCAGGTGCTGGCCGACAATACGTTCACCCGATGCCAGTTGTACAGCCAGATGCAGGGCCTCATGGGTCACCGGCGTAACCGTCCCGCGAACTTCCAGTACACGGGCCAGCAAGTGCAGCCCTGGCTCCAGCCGGTGCCCGTAGTGCAGGTAGGCACCCGCCAGCACCAGATTGCCGATGCAGGCACCGTGCAGGTCAAAGTCATCCGGCATGGCGGCCAGGAAATAACCGAGGAACTCGCGCAGCAGGTGCTGGAAGGTTCCCGGCAGAGAACGGATCTCCCGGTGACGACCATGCTGCAGATCATGCAGTTCCTGGCGTAAATCAGAGGCACTGCCCTGCTCAGGCAGCCTCAGTTCAACGATCTGGTGTGCGGCTTTCTGGGTGGCACTTTGACCGTCTGCCAGTGCCACCAGACGATTGCGCAGATCGCCCACCGCCGGCATACAGAAGGCATCCCTGAGCGTGGCAGAGGAACCCCCGCTGTCGAAAGGTGTCAGCAGATGTATGCTGTTGTGGGTATAGGTTTTCAGGATCTGACTGGTATCGCGGAGGGCGGAACCGCCGCTGAAGAAGAGAATTCGGGGCCCGTTTTCAGGTTGACGCTGATAGCGGCGGATACGGATCTGATCAGGAACCAGCCTGGCGTAGGCCTGTGTGGCGCTTTGCATGCATGCTTTCCACTTCTTGTTTCAAGAACTATCGGCCAAATAACGCGGACATGCAAGCGATGCTGGCGAGTACAGCAGGGTGACGGTACACTCATGCCAAACACCAGCGGAGGGAGTACGGATACCGTCATGGTCATGGAACTGAGTCGTTATGAACGAAAACAGCTTGTCGAGCTGGAGACCTGGAAAAACGAGAAACCGGGATTCATCAGTCAGAAAATCGGTGATCTGCCGTACCGGCTGGAATGGCTGATCGAGGGCGCCCTGCCCGAAATGCTGCTTAACAAGGCGCTGGAAATGGTGAACTTTTCTGCCCGCTGGACGGTTGACGAAAAGAACATCCTGAAAACTTCCGGCTGCAGCAGTCTGGTCGAAGTTGGTCAGCTACCACTCGAGCGTTGCGATGAAATGGCCATCAACTGTCAGCGCTGGGCAACCGGTCTCGGAGCCGCCGAAGGGGCCGCTACTGGCGTCACCGGCCTGAGCGGGCTGGCAGCAGACATTCCTGCCATTCTCACTCTCGCCATACGCACGATCTACCAGATTGGCTACTGTTATGGCTGTGATGCGAACGATGTGCATATCCAGCAACTGGCTTTTACCATCCTCGGCATTGCCGTCGCTGAGAACGCCAACGAACGCCAGCAGGCCATGCAGACCTTGCGGGACATCACCCGCGAAACCCTGACGGACGAGCGCGTTATCGGTCTGCCCCTGGTCAGCGAAAAAACCCGCAGCCTTATCACTTTCAAGCAGGTGGGGCGGCAGATTGGCGCCAACCTGCTCAAGCGAAAAGCCCTTCAGACCATTCCGGCTCTGGGTGCCATTGCCGGCAGCTCAATTAATGCCTGGTACATGCGCGAGGTGGCCATTGCGTCCAGGCGGGTTTTCCAGGAGATCTGGTTCGCCCGCCATGACAAATCACCCGATCTCAACATAATTGATGCGTAAGCCGTGCAGTCTCACACAGCCCTAGCGGTGACCGTGATACCGGTGTTTCTGCTTCATATAACGCTGCGATGGGTGAAACTTCGCCCGGTGCTTCTTGCGGTGATGATAGTGCCTAGGATGCCGGTCGTAGTGGTGTCCCGGGTGAATCCGCGGCTGGTAAGGTTGCCAGCGGGGCGGAATGGGGGTCCAGTAACGCGGATCCCGATAGCGCGGATGAATATAATCGCTTCGGTGCTGCTGCCGGTAATGGTGTTGATGCCTGTCAGGGTGCCTGTCATGCACGACCTGCCCTGCGATCTTCCAGTGCGTCCGGTCTGCGAGGGCCGCACCTGAGTGCAGGGCGAGAAAACCACCTATCAGCCCCAGAAGCAATATGTGTGTTGATAATCGCCGTGTATTGATCATGCCTGGGTTCCTGTCTTTCTTCAGTTTCAGGAACAGACTAAACTCCTCACCCTGAACCTTACCTGAACACAAGTCCATGACATCCAAACCTCAGTCAGATCACGGTAAATGGCAGGCGCTTGACCAGCAGTACCCCGGCGTCTGGCACGCGCGCTACCGGGTACCAAACTTCAACAGCAATGCCGTTGCCATACAAAGTGCAGACAGCTGGTTGATTTACAGCCCAGGCCCCGGGGTTCTGGAAACATTTTCAGCGCTACAGGGTTCGACGCATCAACACGACAGCGCTCGCAGGGTCGACCTGCTGCTTCCCAACCACTGGCACCATCTGGGGCTGCCCTGCTGGCGTGAGCGGTATCCTGAGGGAAAGAACTGGTGTAGCGCCAAAGCCAGGAAACGGCTGAAGAAACTCTATCCTGAAACCACCTTCGAAGTGCTGGAAGATCGGCAGACGGTGTCTGATGAGCGCTTCCTGGTCAGGCTACCTCCGGGACATCGGGGAGGCGATGTCTGGCTGTGCCAGAAAGAGCTCTGGGTTGTATGTGACAGTTTTCTCAATTACGCTCGTCTCTCCAATCAGCCGGTGGCCCGCTTCCTCCAGAAAGCCCTGGGGGCTGCGCCCGGCCTGAAAATGAGCGCGGTCGTTCGACATTACATACTGAATGACCGCGCAAACTTCCGACGCTGGCTGGAACAGGAACTTAACGAAAACCCTCCGCTGACCTTACTGCCTTCACATGGCGAGGTCTTTCGCGGCAGCACACTGAAACAGGAACTGAGCCGGCTCGCCAGCCAGTTGTGAACAACGGAACATCCGACCCTATGAGTGAATTTTCCATCGCCCGACGGTTGCGTAACAGCCTGATTATCCTGCTGGTAGTGCTCACCATCATTGTCGTCTACCGTCTCGTTCGGGACAGTGGCATGCTGGTCAGCGTGCCCCAAATCGTGCCGGCAAGCTGTCTGGTGGTGAGTGGCATCACCGGCGCCGAGGACATCACCGTAGATGCCCCCACGGGCTATGCCTATCTGTCAGCCGATGACCGTCGGGCTTCCCTGGGCGGCGAACCGGTTCAGGGTGGCATTTATGGTCTTGATCTCACCCGCCCGGATAGTGTCCCACAGAGACTGACGGAAGAGTTGCCGTTTTCCTTTCATCCCCATGGTCTGTACCTGTTCCGCGGGAACCCGGGTGTCCAGCGTCTGTTTGTTGTGAATCATCGCGAAGACGGCAGTGAAACCATCGAAATTTTCCGGATCAGCAGTCCCGGGCAAATTTCCCATCTGGAGACCATCAGTTACCCCGAACTCATCTCACCCAACGATGTGGTAGCCGTCGGCCCAAGGCGCTTCTACGTTACCAATGACCACGGATACCCCCGCGGGCACTGGATGCAAACTCTGGAGGATTACCTCGGGCTGCCGCTGGCCAAAATCAGCTACTTTGATGGCGAGAAAGGGCATATCGTTGCGAAAACCCTGCGTTACGCCAACGGGATCAACATCAGCCCGGATGGTCGTTATCTGTATGTGGCCGAAGTGGTGGCGCGCAAGGTGCGGCGATTTGAGATCGGGGACCGGCCGGAAACCCTGCGCCGCGATGAGGTTCTGCCCGTCGGTACCGGGGCAGACAATCTGGAGTGGGATTCAGAGGGTTATCTCTGGACCGGTGCCCACCCTCACCTGCTGGCCTTTGCAGCCCATGCCCGGGATGAGCAGGCCCTGTCGCCTTCCCAGGCTGTTCGCATCAATCCGGAAAGCGGCGCCACAGACATCATACTGAGCGATAACGGGGAGTTGCTTAGTGGCAGCAGCGTTGCTGCCTACTGGCAGAGTACGCTGTTGGTCGGTCCGGTGTTTGCGGACCATATTCTGCGCTGTTCCGACGTCAACATTTAAAGTCCGAGCTGATTCCAGCTTATGGGGTCACCCAATACCTCTCCGTTGTAGGTCAGGGTGATCTCCGTGCCGGCGATTTCGACCAGCAATTCACTGTCGCTTCCCCCCTGGATTCTGATCTTGCCCAGCACAGGCAGATCGTCACGGACGAAAAGGAGGTCATCTCCCTGTTCAAACGCAAAGATGGGATAGACCAGCGGTTCCATGGTAGTTACCAGCATCTCACTGTCACCAGTCAGAGCGCTGCTCCAGCGAAACGAAAAGGTTTCCGCCTCTTCACCGAAATATAAGGTTGTGCGAAGAAAGCTGTAGTCCCGACGGTTTTGCTCCCCCGTCGCCGTATTGACCCAGGTCTGGTAGCCGTTGCTCCACTGGTAGATATATTCTCCGGTTTCGTAATTCTCACGGTATTCCAGATTCAGGTCAGCCGACTCCTGGATATTGGGAATCTCACTGCAGTCTTCCAGGATCAGTTCGCCCTCGGTCAGGGATCGCAATGCGATATCATCCTTGATCAGGAAAACGTCCGTCGTTTTCGAGTCCAGGGTGGCTACGCCACCCAGGCTGCAGAAATTCTCCCCGACCGTTTCACTGTCTACTTCGTAGATCTCGTCAGGATCCACTGTAGGCTGCGGAAGCTCACCATCTTTGAGAACAAACGGGTTGAGACACTTCAGTATGGGGTCTCCGGA
>JAUIAZ010000086.1 GCA_030427465.1 Gammaproteobacteria bacterium
CTGTAGAAGTCGATACCGTAAGTACGGGGGGAGATGGTGTAAAATGGCACGCCCATCTCCCGCATCAGAAAAGGCTCGTTGGACAGGTAGGCATTGAGCGCATCGGTTTCCCCCTCCAGCAGCGAGTGGATCGAAAAACTGGTGTTGCGCCAGCGCAGGGAATCCACGTCAATGCCTTCGCGAAGAAAAGGCGCAACAAACTCGACACTTTCTGAAATCGGCATCAGCGCCATCAGACGCTTGCCTGCCAGGTCATGCAAAGACTGTATCTCAGGATCAGTCACAATCCAGACCGCTGCGCTGTGCTGCAGGATGCTGGCCAGGGCAACCACCGGTTTGCCCTCAGCGAAGGCCGCCACAAGCCCGGCATTGCTCACTCCGAACTGAACCTCACCATTCATAACCCTTGCTATCGCATTTTTTTGGCTGGTCGGACCATTCTCATGCAAGGTGACATCCAGGCCCGCCTGCGCGTAATAGCCTTTTTCCAGAGCCGCATAATACCCGGCAAACTGGAACTGATGCTTCCAGCGCAATTGCAGGGAAACCGGTTCCAGCGCGAATACCGGCAAAACGAAGATCAGCAGAAGCAGCCCGGAGACTCGTTTCATAGGGGTGACTTGGTTTGGTTAACAAACTCTTCTGAGTTTAGCTGAAGGCAGCGGTTCCGGCAGAGGAAACCCGAAATCTGCCTCTTTTTCTGCGGAGTAGCGTATCCTCCCGGGTAATGAATCAATAGAGGGACTGTATCTTGACCCGGGAATCCCCCCAAAGCCCGCTGGAACTGTTACAGGGCTGGCGCGAAGCACAGGAAGGTTCACACGAAGGCTTGCTTGGTCACGTTCCATCGCGTCCAGAGCGGGCATCCGGCAGCCCGGTGAGTTTATCGTGGTCACCTCCGGATCTCTGGCAGCAGTGCCAGGGCCTCGACCGGGTCATCGCCGGTCTTAACGATGGCCGGACCTCTGTGACACTTGGCAGCGAGTTACTCGGCAGTATCCGCAACGCGCTGGTGCCAGCCATCCTGGTGTTCGTTGCAGACGAGTGGCCGGACGAAACCCTGTTTTCGCTGGGTTTTCGGCGTCTGGCCCGCTTCCCTCACGACTCGCTACCGTGCAAGGCTTTCGAATACCAGCTGACCCGTTACAATCACAAACGCAGCTGGAATAATCCACGATTCTGGGCCAACCCGGAAAACTTTGGCAAATACTGGTGGTAAACCTTGCAACATCCGCTCAGACACTGGGGCTACCTGCTCACCTTGTCTGCCCTGTGGGGCAGCTCTTTTCTGCTGATCTCCATCGCCCTGCACAATTATGGTCCCGGACAGATTGTCTTCGGCCGCCTGACACTGGGGGCCATGGTGCTGATCGTGGCGCTGATCTGGTGGCGAACCGGCTTACCCCGAGACTGGCGCAGCTGGCGAAATTTCGTGCTACTGGCATTGACGGGCAATATTGCGCCCTTCTTTCTGATTGCCTGGGGCCAACAAGTGGTGGCCTCAAGTACTGCCGGCACCCTGATGGCCTTTATGCCGCTGGCCACACTGGTTCTGGCTCATTTCTTTGTGCCCGGTGAACGTCTGAACCGATACCGGATGGGCGGCGTGGTGCTCGGACTGGGCGGAGTCGCCTTGCTGCTGCAACCCGAGCTCACTCATCACCCTGAGGAACTGGCAGGGTTGATGGCCATACTCAGTGCCGCCATGTTCTATGCCACCAACGCCGTTCTGGCCAAACGTCTGGGGTCTCAAAAGCCGTCAGTGAACGCAGCAGGCACCCTGATTGCCGCCTCTTTACTTGCCATCCCCCTGCTGGCCAGCGCGCCTCTCCCGGAGTTTCAAGGCCTCGACCCGGGGCCAGCCGGAGCCTTGATCTGGCTTGGGGCTGGTGCTACCGGCCTCGCTACTCTGGTATTTTTCCGCCTGATCACTGAGGCTGGACCCACATTCGTATCAAATATCAATTATCTGATTCCGGTAGTGGCTTTTCTGCTTGGCGTTGGCTTGCTGGGGGAAGCGTTCGATGCCAGTGCCCTGCTCGCGCTGGTGCTGATACTGGCCGGAGTCGCACTTTCCCGCCGCCCTGCCCGGTAGTTGCATCTCGTGACGATCCTGACATAATGCCCGCAGCGAATAATAAATAGTCTCTCTGATGCAAGTCCGTTCTCCTGAGTGCTGTTAACTGCATGACCCCTGATTGTTCAACGTCCTGTCCGGACCTCGTTGACCTGCTGGCCAGCTGGATGGGTGTCGACTGCCCGCCGGAAATGAACCAGGTAACAGAAGGGCTCAGCAGGCTGCTGGATATGAACCAGTCCATCCAGATGGCTCAGGTTCTTCAAAAAAGCCGCAGCTTCAGTGGCTCGGGTATAACCAGGCCAGAGAAGCCGGAAGAACTTCTGGTACTCGCGGCAAATACCCGACGCTGGATGCAGAAATCCGTAATGGATAGCTTTGACCAGAACAGTCCTACCCTGAGGCTGATCGTTCTGCCCGCGCCCAGCCAGGAACCAGCCTTCGATTCTTACCAGCGCTTTTACATCGCACATCAGCGCGAGTTTGATCAGAGGATAGGCAGTGCCAGTCAACGCCTGCGTGAAGCCCTGGTAGCGGTGTCCCCGCGAACGGCGGTCCTCGATGCTGGCCTTGGCCAGATTCTTCAGGCACCGCTGCGGCGGCTTCTGGGGAAGCTGCCACGCTTGCTGCAGCAGCGCTTCAGGAGCCTGCAGGCAGCCCCTGAAGCTGCAGGATTCACAGGCACCCCCAGTCACCCGCAGTGGCTCGGACAATTCTGCAAAGATCTGCAGCAACTGCTGCTGGCTGAACTGCACTGGCGTCTGCAGCCTCTGGAAGCACTCCAGTCTGCCTGGCTGGAAGTCAGCGATGCCAGGTCAGCCAGCCACATTCAACCTTCTCAAGATACTTCTGACAGGAAAAGGGCATGAGCCGTTATTTGTTTCCGGGTGCCGCACTGACCGGCCTCGCCGCTATTATCTGGATGGGCTGGCGCTTCAGCCAGAGCAGCCTGCTTGGGCTTCTGATCATCTGTGTCATTGCGGGTGTATTTGTTATCGGAATTACCGAACTCAGCCTGTTCCGGCGTGCCACGCGCGCCCTGTCCGTCCAGCTTGGCAAGGTCGCCGCCACCCCCCCCGCCGAGGCCGGCGCCCTCCAGCAATGGCTCGCCCCCCTGCCCGAAGCGCTGCGTGCTCCGGTCGCTCAGCGCATCGAAGGCGTACGCACGCCGCTGCCCATGCCGGTGCTCACGCCTTATCTCGTCAGCCTGCTGGTCATGCTGGGCTTGCTGGGTACCTTTGCTGGTATGGTGGACACCCTGCAAGGCGCGGTCTCAGCGCTGCAGGTGTCTACCCAGCTGGAAGCCATCCGGGAAGGGCTGACCACCCCCATCAGTGGTCTCAGCCTCGCCTTTGGCACCTCGGTCGCCGGTATTGCAGCTTCCGCAATGCTCGGGCTCATGTCTGTACTGAGTCGCCGGGACCGGCTGCTCCAGTCACGCCGGATAGATGAGTTGACGCGTACCAGACTGGCCCACCTGACCGAACCCCGGCAGCAGCAGACACTGGCCGCTCTCGGTCAGCTCGCTCAGTCGTTGCCGGAGCTGGTAGCCGGTCTCAACCAACTGGGTGACAGGCTCACGGCCAGCCAGGAGCAGATGCAACAGCAAATGGTCGCCCGCCAGAACGAGTTGCTGCAAAATACAGCTACTCATTTCCAGACACTCTCGGACAGCGTCAGCACGACCCTGCAACACAGCCTCCGGGAGAGCGTCTCCGGTGCTGCCGAAGCGGTCCGTCCCATTCTGGAAAACACGCTGGGCACGCTCGCAGCACGCTTGCAGGACACCACTGACCGAGTGCTGGGCCAGTTTGAGGAAGGGGTTCAGCGGAACCTGCGCGATACCCTTTCCGGTATCACCGAAGACAACCGGCAACAACGTCAGGCCCTGGAAGCCCATCAGGAAGACATGCTGGCGCAGCGCAGTCAACTGGAAGCCTCACTCAAGCAAGCCTGGCTGGAAGACCTCACCCGGTACAGCACCCCCCTGCTGGAGAAAATGGAGCAGCTTCAGAGTCAGAGCGCAGGCGCCATGACACACTGGCAGCAGTGTCAGGAGCAGTGGCTGGAAAATACCCGCGAACTTGACCGCGAACGCAGCAGTGCAGCAAAAGACTTGCAGAAACTGGCGCAGGCCCTGGAGAGTCTTCCCGGTGAAACCCGTGAAGCCCTGGCAAACGGCAACCAGCAGCTGGCCGATGCCGGTGCTCGCCTGAATGCCGGCAGCGCCGATCTCGCCAGCCTCTCTGAAGCATTCGAGTCCGCCGTAGAGCGCTGGCAGGAAACCAATTCCCGCCTGGGTGAGCAACTCTCGGGCATCGAAATGGCCCTGCAGGACAGCCAGAGTCGCAGCGATGAACAGATGCAGTATTACATTCGCCAGGCCCGCGAGCTGATCGACCTCAGTCTCGCTGCACAGAAAGAAATCTTTGGTGAAGTCCGCCGTCTGGGGCAGCGCGAAGTGGCAGAGATCAACTGATGCAGGAGTGGGAAGACGACAGCCAGCAACCTCCGGTCTGGGCCATCTTTGGCGATCTCATGTCGGCACTGGTTGGTATTTTTGTTCTGATGCTGGTCTGGTCCCTGGGTTTTCAGCTGGAGCTCTCGCAGAACCTGGAAGAAGAAGTCGCCAGGAGGCAAGCAGAAGAAGCGCGCCGCATGGCACTGGAGGAAGCGCTTGCAGATCCACTGGCAGCTGGCCGCATTACCCTGCGAGAAGGCCGTATCGGTATCAGTGGCAGTGTTCTGTTTGCCCTGAACTCAGCCGAGCTGCAGGCCGAAGGCCTCGCCCTGCTAAACAGTCTGGTAAAGCCGCTGAGCCTGTATCTGGACGACAATCAGGAGATGCTGATGATCAGCGGTTTCACCGATGACCTGCCGATTCAGCAGGGTAATCTGAACTTTCAGGACAACTGGGATCTGAGCGCGCAGCGGGCGCTCACCGTGACCCGTGCGCTGATTAGTGCCGGCATGCGCAAGGACCGGGTTTTCGCAGCCGCTTTTGGTGATCAGCAGCCGGTCGCGCAAAATGCCAGCGCTGAAGGCCGTGCCCGCAACCGGCGCGTGGAGATGGCGCCCGTACCCAGACTCAGCAGTGAGCCACCAATGTGAGCACAAACGCAACCGAGACAGAGGCGGAACTGGCTGCACTGGGGGATTTCCGCCCCCTGCAGCAGCGAAGGATCCGGGAGCTGATAAACCGCGAACGCCGCGCGGACCCTCTCCTGGCGGTGCACATCGCACAACAGCGAGAAGGCCTGATGAAGCGACTGTTGGAAGCCAGGCAGGCGCAGCCTTCGGAAGAGGAGAGCCCATCGCAGACCGGAAGGAGGTTTTCTGCCGCCACGCTGCCGGACCCACGAACCTTCCCAGAGAACGCTTTTGAAGCCTTCCGGGACAGCTTTGCCGCTTATCGCCGTGAACGCTTACTGGCTCGCTCAATCAGTCGGGCACCGGACAATCCGGGTCCGCTCAACCCCGAAATGCTTACCATTAAAACCCTGCGCAGTCTGCACCAGGAGTCTCCTGCCTATCTGGAAGCTTTGCTCCCCTTTGCCGAAACCCTATTGCGTCTGGATGCCTTGCTGGCCGGTATTGAAGAGAGCCCTGGCGAAAGCAAAGGCCGAAAACCGCGGCGGCGAAAAGCCTGATTGGCGCTTTGGGAAAGCCTGGGCAGTCAACCCCGGGCGTCCCGGTCTTCTGCTTTAAAACGTGTGCGTGACCGTCAACTGCTGCAAATTACCAGCAAGCAGCAATCTCACCTCATCATCGACCGATTTTCCGAGCATGGCCTGCCCCAAAGGGGATCCTGGTGTGACCACGTGGCAGCGTATTCCATCGACCATGACTTCAATGCCGCCTCCGGCAGGCCCCAGGAAGTAATACCGAGCCAGCTCGTCATCCGTCTCCAGCACGATAAAGCTGCCCACGCGAATGGCCTGCCCCGGCAGGTCTGCAAACCGCCCGTTTCGGTACATCTGAATGGCGTCTTTCAAGGTCTGCACTTGCCGTGACAACCCTTCCGCCAGATAGGATGCCTCCAGGCCGAAAGTGTCGTATTTATTTTCCGCCACACTTTCTTCGTGCGTCGCCGTTTCATGGGCGATATGGGATGCCTGAATGGCCGTATCGAGTGCGTCCTGTAACTGCGCAATGATGCGCTCAACGATGGCGGTTTTGGCAATCATAGTGAACCGGTCTGTAATCCTTTCCAAGCCAATGCCCCTTTGAAGTCCTGACTTCGATCAGGCGATTATCGCCCGCATCTTGTCAGCATCCGGCTTCAGCACAACCCCTTTCTCTGTCACGATGGCATCAATCAGGTGAGCCGGTGTCACATCAAACACCGGGTTATAAGCTCGCATATCAGGTGGCGCTATAGCCTGGCCACGGAAATGGGTCACCTCTTCCCCTCCACGCTCCTCAATTGGAATAGCACGGCCGTCCGGAATATCAAAGTCCACGGTACCGGAAGGAGCCACCACCATGAAGCGCACCTTGTGATAGCGGGCGAGAACCGCCAGGCCGTAGGTTCCGATCTTGTTGGCAGTATCACCGTTTGAAGCGATGCGGTCCGCCCCGACTATGACCCAGGAAACCTCGCCAGTGGCCATTACATGAGCGGCGGCGGAATCCGCAATCAAACGCGCCTCAATGCCCTCTTGCTGAAGCTCCCAGGCTGTCAGCCGGGCTCCCTGAAACCAGGGCCGGGTTTCATCCGCATACACCCGGGTGATCAGCTCGCGCTGCCAGGCAGACCGAATGACGCCGAGCGCGGTGCCGTAGCCGCCCGTCGCCAGACTACCGGTATTGCAATGCGTCAGCACCGCCATGCCCGGTCTGTCTGCAATCAGATCGGCACCGAGCTCACCCATCGTTTCATTGGCGAGAACATCTTCCTGATGAATCTTTACCGCCTCCGCTTCCAGCCCGGCAATGGCCGCCGAGCCGTTGTTCACGAAAGCAGCTACCGCATCCTGCATGCGATCCAGTGCCCAGAACAGGTTTACTGCCGTGGGCCGAGAGGCCGCAAGCAGATCCCGCGCATCGGACATCCACTTGCCGCGGTCGGCACTCTCCGGGCAGCCGCGCGCTGCCAGAACCAATCCATAAGCCGCTGAGATCCCGATAGCCGGTGCACCGCGCACGACCATTCCGCGAATGGCTTCGGTCACTTCGGTGGCATTGCGGCAGCTGATCATCAGCGTTGCTTCCGGCAACACTCTTTGATCCAGCAACCTCAGCTCTTCGCCCAACCACTCGATGGCCACACAATTACTCATTCGCCTTTTCCTCTGCAGACTTTGCGCGGAGTATAGCGCAGTCCCCAGCTTTTCCGTACCGGCCGGCTTGGTTATACTCGCTATTCACTTCGTTGCCGGAGAGCACCCCTTGTCCCACAATGCCCCCGTGATTCTGCGTCCAGAATGGCTCATCCCGATGACACCGGAGCGCGAGGTACATACCGGTCACGCACTCGTCATGGACGGCGAAAGAATCATCGCCTGCTGCCCGGTCAGCGAGGCCGCTGAGCGCTTTCCCGACGGAGAAATCGTAGACCTGCCCGGAAAAATCCTGATGCCGGGGCTGGTGAATGCGCATGGTCATGCCGCCATGAGCCTGTTCCGGGGACTGGCCGATGACCTGCCACTCATGACCTGGCTGAATGATCATATCTGGCCTTCCGAAGGTCGCTGGGTGAGTGCCGGATTTGTCGAAGCCGGTAGCCGGCTTGCCATCGCGGAGCAACTGCTTGGCGGCATCACCTGCTTTTCAGACATGTATTTCTTTCCCGAGGTTACCGCCCGGGTAGCGGCAGAAGCCGGCATCCGCTGTCAGGTTGCGTTCCCTATCCTCGACTTCCCTTCTGCCTGGGCCAGCGAACCGGAGCAATATCTGCAACAGGGACTGGCCCTGATTGATGACCAGCGCCACAGTCACCTCATCACCGTTGCCTTCGGCCCGCATGCCCCTTATACCGTGTCGGATGGCCCGCTGCAGCGTGTTGTCACACTGGCCCACCAACTCGACTGCCCGGTTCAGATTCACCTGCACGAAACGGCAACGGAAGTCGAGCAGGCCGAATCCGGTCAGGGGATGCGCCCCATTGCCAGGCTTGAGAAACTGGGCCTTCTGACACCGCAGACTCAATGCGTACACATGACCCAACTGAATGAGCATGACCTGCGCATACTCCGCGACACCGGAGCTCAGGTTGTGCATTGCCCGCAGTCCAACCTCAAGCTGGCCAGTGGTTTTTGCCCGGTCGACCAGCTCCTGAAGAACGGCACCAATGTCGCCATCGGTACCGACGGGGCTGCCAGCAACAATGATCTGGACCTCTGGGACGAACTGCGCACCGCAGCACTGCTGGCCAAAGCGGTTGCCGGGGATGCCTCAGCCCTGCCCGCCTGGCAGGCACTGGAAATGGCCACCATCAATGGAGCCCGCGCACTCGGTCTGGAGGAACAATGCGGTAGCCTGACGCCGGGCAAGTATGCAGACTGCATCGCCCTGGACCTGGGTGCCCTGAATACACGCCCCATGTATAATCTGGCCTCCCACCTGACTTATGCCACCAAATCGACCCAGGTCAGCCATGTCTGGGTTGCAGGGCGCTGTCTGGTCAAGGACGGACAGCTGACGACACTGAATCAGGCCGCCATCGCCGAAGAAACGACCGAATGGCAGCAACGCATACTCGGACAATGATCTGATACCAACCCGGTGCGTAGACAACTTTTAACCCATCTATCCAGAGACCAGGCGTCATGACGGACACAGCATCACCTCAGCGCAACGTGGATGAAGACGAAATCCGCAAATTCGAAGAGCTCGCCCACCGCTGGTGGGATCCACACAGCGAGTTCAGGCCTCTGCACGAAATAAACCCGCTGCGACTGAACTACATCGACCAGCGCAGCCCCGTTGCTGGTAAAAAGATACTGGATGTCGGCTGTGGCGGCGGTCTGCTCAGCGAAGGCATGGCGGTACGCGGCGCTGACGTAACAGGTATTGATATGGGGGAAGCGCCATTGAGTGTTGCCCACCTCCACAGTCTGGAAACCGGAGTCGAAGTCGACTATCGCCGTATTGAGGTGGAGCGACTGGCGGAAGAGGAAGCTGGCCAGTATGACATAGTGACTTGCCTGGAGATGCTGGAGCATGTGCCCTCACCGGCTTCCATCGTTGATGCCTGCGCGCGTCTGGTCAGACCGGGCGGGCACCTCTATTTCTCGACGATCAACCGCAACCCGAAGAGCTTTCTGTTCGCGATTGTCGGAGCAGAATATGTTCTGCAACTTCTGCCCAAAGGTACCCACGAGTGGAAAAAGTTTATCAAGCCTTCGGAGCTGTCGACCTTCATTCGCCAGTCGGGCCTGCAACTCCGGGAGCTCAGTGGCATGACCTACAACCCCATCACCAAGGTTTACCGCATGGGTAAGGATGTGGACGTAAACTATCTGATTCACGCAATGCGTCCGAAACCGGAACAAGCGGATGCCTGATCCAGGCCAGCAACCCGCGGCGGTATTTTTCGATCTTGATGGTACCCTGATCGATACAGCGCCCGACTTTATCCGTGCCATTAACCGCCTGCGTCAGAGTGAAGGTCAGTCCAGCCTGCCGGCAGAGACTCTGAGAGAAGTGATTTCAGATGGCAGTAAAGCCATGATTGAAAGGGCTTTCGGGCTGTCCCCGGAAAAGGCGGATTTTGAAAGGCTGCGCCAGCAGCTACTGGCTTTCTACCTTAGCGAAATCGCGGTAGAAAGCGCCCTCTTCCCTGGCATGGACACTTTGCTTGTCAGTCTGGAAACACAGCAGATTCCCTGGGGCATTGTGACCAACAAACCGCGACTGTACTCAGAAGCACTGCTTCGGGAAATGGCACTGATGCCGCGCCTGGCGGCTCTGGTCTGCGCAGATGATCTGCCGCGCGCCAAACCGCATCCGGACCCTCTGCTCAGGGCAGCCGAGCTGACCCGGGTGCAGCCCGAAAACTGTGTTTATGTGGGTGACCATATTCGTGATATTCAGGCAGGCAAGGCTGCCGGGATGCAGACAATCGCCTGTTGTTACGGATACATTTCCGGGTCTGAATCTCCTGTCGACTGGCAGGCTGACCTGTTGGTGTCCCACGCCAGCGAAATCGCTGCGCTGATCGGGCTGGAGAAGGACCCCCGCGACTGATAACCCAAACTATACCGGACTATATACCTCACACTGATTATAAAGGAGCTTCCGCCCCGCATGTTTAACTACTCAGCCCCCAGCGACAGCCTGAAGGACCGGGTCATCCTGGTGACAGGAGCCGGAGATGGCATAGGTGCCGCCGCAGCCGAATGCTTTGCAAGACATGGAGCCACCACCATCCTGCTTGGCCGCACGGTCAAAAAGCTGGAGGTCATCTATGACCGCATTGAAGCAGCCGGCGGCCCCCAACCTGCCCTGTTCCCCCTGAACCTGGAGAGTGCCACCGAAAGTGACTACAACGCGCTGGCGGTCGCGATCGAGGAAAACTTTGGCCGGCTGGATGGCCTGCTGAATAATGCTTCCCTGCTGGGTTCTCTGACACCGCTCGAAATATATCCCCTGGAGGTGTGGAACCAGGTCATGCAGGTGAACGTCAATGCCAGCTTTGCGCTGACGCGCTTCATGCTGCCACTGCTGCGTCTTTCTTCTGATCCTTCCATTGTCTTCACCACATCCAGTGTGGGTCGCAAAGGGCGCGCCTATTGGGGAGCCTATGCCGCTTCCAAATTTGCCACAGAGGGGCTAAGCCAGACACTCTCGGATGAACTCAACACCACTCAGGAGAACATCCGCGTCAACTGTATCAATCCCGGAGCAACGCGCACGCGCATGCGAGCCATGGCTTATCCGGGCGAAAAGCCCGAAACCCTGCCGGGGGGCACAGACATCATGCCACTTTACCTTTATTTAATGGGACCCGACAGCCGGGGTGTTACCGGCCAGTCCATCGACGCTCAGGGCGAAAAGAGCCCTGCTGATTACAACGCCTGAACCAGGGACAACCCAGGAGAACACCGTGCCCAGAATCCAAATGCGCCGAGCCGTCTTACTGCCACTCAGCCTGGCCTGTAGCCTGTCTTTTGCGGAAGACCATGGTCACAGCCACGCTGAACTGAAACCCTGCCCGGAAAGTCCGAACTGCGTGAGCAGTCTGACCGCAGCAGAAGATGAAGACCACGCTATCCGTCCTCTGTCGTCGGCGAATGGCAATCTGGAGGGGTTGTGGGCACAGCTGAAAAAGGTTCTGGGCACAATGGATCGGGTTGAAATTATCAAGGAAACGCCTGAATACATCCACGCAGAAGCCACGACTCTCATCATGCGATTCACTGACGATGTGGAATTCGTGAAGGACGCCGAAGCAGGCGTCATACAGGTACGTTCGGCCTCCCGTGTTGGTTACAGTGATTTCGGAGCCAATCGCAGTCGCATCGAAGACATCCGGGAAGCCTTGGCTGAAGAGAATGAGGGGTAGAGGACTGTCAGTAAGCTGAGCACCTCAGCTTGCTGCCCGCCGGATCTTATTCTCCGCTCAAACGCTCACTGATGGTAATCGAAACCACATCGGAACTCTGGGCGGAAACCGGCACAATTTCCGAGCGTCCCTCAAAATCACCCGCTTGGGGGATTGGCCGGCCAGACAGTGAGGCCCTGGCCACCACCCGCACCTCCTGAGCCGTCGAGAGAGTCATGTCCGGACTCATTGCCATGCTGTCGTTCAATACCAGCTCAAGCGGCAGGGCAGCCACTGTTGTCCGGGTAACCGCCAGCGGTACCCGCCGCCCATCGGTAGGCCGCGCCAGAATATATACAACCGTGCCGGCTGGAATTTCACCAAGAACGGCTTCATCCACATCCACCCGAACCCGGATTTCAGCGCTCTCTGCGGCGGCAGCAGATTCACCGGCGTCCACTCCGGCGGCGTCAGTATTCTGCTCCAGTAACTGACGCGCGCGGGCTATGCCGGATTTCAGGGCCTCGGCGCTGCGGTCATTGGGGTTTATACGCAGGACATCTTCCCAATACGCGATCGCCCCTTCATAGTTCTGCTTCTGGAAAGCTTCTATGCCCAGAATCGACAATGACTGAGTCTCTTCAGGGGA